>CAYRMG010000035.1:0-13074 GCA_964425585.1 uncultured Aquifex sp.
CTATTGTTCCCACGTTTACGTGTTCTTTTGTCCTCTCAAACTTCTCCTTGGCCATATCTATTTACCTCCTAATTAAGAACTCTTTCCTGCCATCCTTTCCCCGATGATTTTTTCCGCAATATGTTGCGGAACTTCGTCGTAGTGGGAAAATCTCATTATAAACGTTCCCCTACCTTGTGTCAAGCTCCTAAGAGTTGTAGCGTATCCGAACATCTCCGCAAGGGGAACGTGAGCTTTCACTACTGTTATGTTCCCCTTGTTTTCCATACCCATAATCTTTCCTCTCCTTGAGTTGAGGTCTCCGATAACATCTCCCACGTAGTCTTCGGGAGTTTCAACCTCAACCTCCATTATGGGTTCAAGGAGAACGGGGTCCGCTTTCTTTGCAGCATCCTTGAAAGCTAAAGAGCCTGCGACCTGGAACGCTATGTCAGAGGAGTCAACCTCGTGGTAAGAACCGTCAAAGAGTCTAACCCTTACGTCAACAACTGGGTAGCCCGCAAGTATACCGTTCTGCATAGCTTCCTTTACACCTTTTTCAACGGAAGGAATGAACTCTTTAGGTATAACTCCTCCGTGTATGTCGTCTATGAACTCAAAACCTTTACCTCTCGGTAAGGGTTCTATCTCTATGATTGCATGTCCGTATTGACCTCTACCACCCGTTTGCTTGATGAACTTACCTTCTCCGATGGCTTTCTTTCTAATTGTTTCTTTGTATGCAACTTGGGGTTTACCTACGTTAACCTCTATTCCGTATTCCCTCCTCATTCTGTCTACCATAATCTCAAGGTGGAGCTCACCCATACCGTGTATGAGTATCTGACCCGTTTCAGGGTCCGTTGTAGCCCTAAAGGTGGGGTCTTCCTTCATAAACTTATTGAGAACCTGGGATAGCTTTTCTTGGTCTTTCTTAGTCTTGGGTTCTATTGCCATTGATATGACGGGGTCGGGGAATTCAAGTTTTTCAAGGATTATAGGATGTTTTTCATCGCATAGGGTGTCTCCCGTTGCCGCATCAAGTCCGACAACCGCACATATCTCACCTGCGGAAACCTGCTGTATCTCTTCTCTTGAATTTGCGTGCATAAGGAGGAGTCTTCCCGCTCTTTGTTTTTCATCTTTAGTAGCGTTGTAAACGTAGGAACCAGCCTTTAGGGTTCCCGAGAAAACCCTTATATACGTTAGCTGTCCTGCATAAGGGTCAGCCATTACCTTGAAGGCGTATGCACAGAAAGGTTCTTCGTCCAGGGGCTTCCTTTCTTCTTCTTCTCCCGTTTTGGGGTTTGTTCCCTTGACGGGGGGAAGGTCCAGGGGTGAAGGCAGGTAATCTATTACCGCATCAAGAAGAGGCTGGACACCCTTGTTTTTAAATGCGGAACCGCAAAGAACGGGAACCAGCTGCCTGTTTATGGTTGCCTTCCTTAAGGCTTTTCTTAGCTCTTCAACGCTTATCTCCTGACCTTCAAGGTATTTCTCCATAAGCTCATCATCAGTCTCAACTATCGTCTCTATCATCTTTTCGCGCCATTCCTGGGCTTTTTCCTGGTATTCGGGGGGTATATCTATAACCTCGTATTTAGCACCGAGAGTTTCCTCCAGCCATCTTATGGCTTTCATCTCCATAAGGTCTATAACACCCTCAAACTGGTCTTCCGCTCCGAGGGGTATCTGAATGGCAACGGGTTTTATTGTTAACTTCTCTTCTATTTCATTGAATACCCTGTAAAAGTCCGCACCGAGTCTGTCCATCTTGTTTATGAAGGCTATTCTGGGGACTTTAAACCTGTCCGCCCATCTCCAGTTTGCTTCGGATTGGGGCTGAACACCTTCAACCGCGGAGAAGATGAAAACGATACCGTCAAGAACCTTCATAGAACGAACAACTTCAACGGAGAAGTCAACGTGTCCCGGTGTATCAATTATGTTTATCTGATATCTCTCTCCGTTTCTTGTCCAGTAACAAGCGGTTGTTGCGGCGGTTATCGTGATACCCCTTTCCTTTTCCTGGGGCATCCAGTCCATTGTTGCGGCACCTTCGTGAACCTCCCCTATCTTGTAAGTCTTACCCGTGTAGTAGAGAATTCTCTCGGTTGTCGTTGTTTTACCCGCATCTATGTGTGCTACTATACCTATGTTCCTCAGTTTCTCTATAGGCACCTCTCTTGCCATAACTTTACCTCCATCACCCGTAAAAGATTTAGCTTAAATATTTTAACGTCAAAAAGGTTTAAAAATCAAACCTTTAAAATTAAAATTATGAGACTCGGTGTAAACGTTGACCACGTTGCAACCGTAAGGCAGGCCAGGCGAACATTTGAACCGTCTCCCGTTTTTGCGGCACTGATAGCCCAGCAAGCGGGAGCAGACCAGATTACGCTACATCTCAGGGAGGACAGAAGACACATACAGGACAGAGACCTTGAACTGATAAAGGAGCTTGTAAACATTCCTGTAAATCTTGAGATGGCACCGACTCAGGAGATGAGGGATATAGCCCTGAGGGTAAGGCCGAACAGGATAACCCTGGTGCCCGAAAGGAGGGAGGAGATAACCACCGAAGGGGGACTTGATGTCGCAAAAATGAAAGAAAAGCTAAAAGAATACCTGAAACCTATAAGAGAAGCGGGCATAGAGATATCTCTCTTTATTGAACCCGAAAAAAACCAGATAGATGCAAGCCTTTACGTCGGAGCGGACGCCATAGAGATACACACGGGAAGGTATGCAAACCTATGGAACGAGCACAAACTTGAAGAGGCAAGGGAAGAACTGAGAAAAATAAAGGAAGCCGCACTTTATGCAAAGGAAAGGGGACTGAGGGTTTACGCAGGGCACGGCCTTACCTATCACAACGTTAAAGAGTTTGTTAAGGAGCTAAAAGGTGTTGTTGAAGAGCTAAACATAGGACACTCAATAGTGGCAAACGCGGTTATTTTCGGCTTTGAGAGGGCGGTGAAGGAGATGATAAAGCTTATCAATACCTGAGGAGAGCGGCTCCCCATGTCAATCCCCCTCCCATCGCGGTCATAAGAACCAAGTCTCCCCTCTTTAGTCTACCCTCCTTTATGGCTTCGTGCAAAGCTATCGGGATTGATGCGGCGGAGGTATTTCCGTATTTATGGATATTCACGTAAAACTTCTCCTTGGGGAGCCCGAGCTTTTCCGCAAGGGCGTTTATTATCCTTACATTTGCCTGGTGGGGTATTACGAGATTTATGTCCTCGGGCTTTACACCCGCTTCTTCAATGACCTCTTTGCATACTTCTTCCATACTTCTTACCGCTACCTTAAAAAGCTCCCTTCCCTTCATACGTATATATCCGCACTTATCCGCGTAAAGGAGTTCTTCAAGGCTTCCCTCAGAATACATCTTCGTTGCAAGGATATCGCTTTCATCTTCCGAGCTTTCAAAGAGAACGGCACCCGCTCCGTCCCCGAAAAGAACGCAGGTAGACCTATCCTCCCAGTCAACCGCTTCCGAAAGTTTTTCCGCACCTATTACGAGAACTTTCTCAGCCTTTCCCGCTTTTATGAAGCTGTCCGCTATATCAAGTCCGTATAAAAACCCGCTACACGCCGCCGAGATATCAAAAGAGTAAACCCCTTTTGCCCCGAGATTTGCCTGAACGAGACACGCCGTAGCGGGAAATCGCTTCTCGGGGGTCAGCGTTGCGAGGATTATCAGGTCAAGCTCCTCGGGTGAGGTATTACCGTTTTTGAGTGCTTCCCGTGCAGCTTCCGTGGCCATATGGGTTATCGTTTCTTCCTTGGCTATTCTCCTTTCCTTTATTCCTGTTCTGGTTGTTATCCACTCATCGGATGTATCAACCATTTTCTCAAGGTCAAAATTCGTAAGAATGTTCTTCGGAAGGTAAACACCGGTTCCTACAATTTTTGTTCCCATTAAACGTTCACTCCCTCGGGTATTAGGGTTTTTAAGTTTTGGGTTAACTTCTCGTTAAAGTGTGTATCTAAAAACCCAAGGGCTACCTTAATGGCATTTTTTATAGCCTTTGCGTTAGCCCTTCCGTGGGTAATTATAACAGGCTTCTTAGCACCGAGAAGGGGTATTCCCCCGTATTCCGCAAAGTCAGCCTTTTTCTTGAAGTTATTGAGAGCGGGTATCAAAAGAAGAGCTCCGAGCCTTGCAAGCCAGCTTTTCTTTATTTCTTCCTTTATCATCTGAACAACCGCAAGGCCTAAACTTTCACTGGCTTTGAGAATTACATTTCCCACGAACCCGTCGCAAACTATAACATCAAAGGTTCCCGCATATATATCCCTTCCCTCCGCGTTTCCTTTAAAGTTCAGCTTTGTGGCCTTTAAAAGGGGATAGGTTTCCTTTACGAGCTCGTTTCCCTTTCCCTCTTCTTCCCCTATGCTGAGTATACCGACCCTCGGGTTCTTTACACCGAGCATTACCTCCGCGTATGTGTGTCCCATTACCGCAAACTGAAGGAGATGCCTCGGCTTGCAGTCCACGTTAGCCCCTACATCTATTAAAACGGTTTTTCCCTTGGGGTTCGGGAGGGCTACTCCTATTGCGGGTCTTTCTACTTCTTCCTCCGCACCCACCACGAACTTACCTACCGCCAGAACCGCTCCCGTATTTCCCGCGGATACAAGTCCCTGCGCTACGCCCTCCCTTACGAGCTTTGCCGCAACAAAGAGGGAAGAATTTTTCTTCCTCAGGACGTTGGAAGGGGGTTCGTTCATCTCCACCTTTTCTTCCGCATTCACTATTTCAAGAAGGGGATTTTTATCTTCCCCCGCCTTTTGAAGGATAGGGAATATCTCCTTTTCCCTACCTACCAGGTAGACTTTGCATCCCAGCTCTTTTGCCGCTAAAATGCAACCCCTTACTATCTCAAGGGGGGCATAATCGCCCCCCATACAATCCACCGCTATCGCTTCCATTACTCTACTTCTATGACTTCCCTGCCCTTATAATGCCCGCAGTAGGGGCATACTCTGTGGGGGATTATCTTCTCTCCGCAATTCGGGCAGGTGGATAAAGAGGGTATGCTTCTTTTGAATTTATTGAAAAAGTTTTGAGCCCTTCTTTGGTTTCTTCTCCACTTTGAAGTTTTCGCCTTCGGAACAGCCATTACTTACCTCCTTTTCCCGCTAACAAATCTTTTAGTATAGCAAAAGAGTTGTTTTTCCTTTGGGGTTTTGTTTTTTCTTCAAACTCTATCTCGTATTCGGGAATTCCCCTGCAATCGGGACTGCATAAGGGTTTCATTGGTATGCTGAGAATTATCTCCTCCCTTACGAGCTGAGCCACGTCCACGATATCCGGTTCCTCAAGAAATGAAACCTCAAGGTCTTTAGGCCTTAGCATAAAGACCCCTTCCTCCTGGGGTGTATTCTGGAGAAGTTTCGTCTTCTCCTGTGTTAAATCTTTTTCGTAGGTTTCCAGACATCTGCTGCATTCAAGTTCAACGTTTCCTTCCAGGCTTATCTTTATTTTGTATCCCTCTCTGTCCTTCGTTATTTCAAGGTTTACCTTTACGGGTTCTTTTATTATTCCTATTTCCGCGGGAAGTTTTAAGTCCTCAGGTTTGAGTTCGTAAGAACCTACAAACCTATCCGATATCTTAAAGATTTCTTTAAGGTCAAGGGTAAGCATAGCACTAACCTCGCAAATGTTATATTAAATTTAATTTAACCGTGGAGAAAAATATAATCCAGTTTCAGAAGGAGTTTCTTTCGGGAAAGGTAAAGGAAAGGGTATTCATACTCCACGGAGATGAGCCTTATCTTTTGAGAACGTTTCTTTCAAAGCTAAAGGAGAGGTTCGGAAACAACTACAGAGTTTTATGGGGAGACGAGATAACGGAGGAAGAGTTTTTTTCTGCTCTCTCCGAAAGGGGTATATTCGGGAGCTCAAAGGAAGAGGCTGTTGTGCTTTATAACTTTGAGGCGTTCCTGAAGAAGCTCGGAAGAAAGAAAAAATCCAAGGAGTTCCTTCTGAAAACCCTGAAAGGGGTAAAGAGTAATTACCTTTTTATAGTTTTTGACAGGAAACTTCAAAAGCAAGAGCTTTCCTCGGAACCCTACAAGAGTATACAATCCTTCGGCCTGGTGGTAAGCTCGGGAAAGCTGTCAAAGGAAAGGATAAAAAACCTCGTTAAAAAGAAATTTACGGAAAAAGGTATAAAAATAGAGGATGAAGCGTTAAACTACCTTCTTGAGTCCGCCCAATACAACCTTATGGAGCTAAAGCTTGAGGTTGAAAAACTTATAGATTACGCTTGGGATAAAAAAAGCCTCAGCCTTAATGATGTAAAGAAAATTCTTTTCACCCTTTCCGATAACGTGAATGTGTTTATCTTTGTAGATGCCTTTCTCCTCGGTGATTACGAGAAGGCAATTGAAACCCTTGAGAACTTATACAGATGGGGAATACACCCCCTCCAGATACAGAAACTTCTTACAAGTTATGTAATAAAGCTATACACCGCAAGCAGGATGCTTGAGAAGGAAGACAAGAATAAAGTTCTTGAAAAGCTGGGCATAAAAAACCAATTTGCAAAGATAAAGTTTTCCGAGTATCTGAAGAAAAACGACAAAGAAAGCTTAAGGAAGATGCTTACGTATCTCCAAAAGATTGATATGTTTGAAAAACTTTACTTTCAAGACCCGTCAAAGCTTTTAAAGGAGTTTGTTTTAAACTTTGCTTTAAGCTTACAAAGAACTTAGTATCCCCTTCCAGTTTATCAATCCACATATTTACCGAACCGAGAGTAAAGGAAACCTTCAACCTTATCGGTATTAATGTTTCTTCATCAATCCAGACGAACCATTCACCCTTCGGCTTTAAGAGTCCCTTTGTTTTGACCCTGGGCTTTACAAGAATCTTGAGGGTTTTATACACTTTTCCCTTCCATTCAAGCGTTTCCCTGCCTACAACTTTGTATAACACTTCCTGCTTCTTTCCGTCGTAAAAGAACTCAATTGTGCTTTCCCGCTCCGATGCGGTTATATAAAGAAAAAGGCCTGCCCTTAAGGGGTCGCAAGGGGGAGCCTTAAGAAATCCCCTTTTTTCTTCTTTTCCCTTTATTACGTAATAAACACGGTTGTTCTTAAAAAGGTATAGATGCTCTCTCACGCTGTCCCTTATGTTCATATAAAGCTTAAAGAGATGCGATTTTAGTAGACTCCCTGAGGAGACCCCTTTCATTTCTACGTTTCCGAGAATCTTGCCCAATCCTTCGTTTGTTGTATACGCCTTTATCGTTATCTTTTCTCCTTCAAGCTTGTAAACCGTGCAGTTGTATGCAACGGGAAATATAAGGTAATAAGCTTTATGGCATATCTTTAGCTCACTTCCGAAGAGTAATAAAGGAATAATGAACAAAAGAATCATATCTTACTCAGAACAAACTCCCCTATGGGGTTTTTAAACTCTTCATCACCTATGTGGTAGGCTGTCCAAAGGTGGAGGCACCTCACCTTAAAGGGCTTTGCCCTGAAGTTTCTAATTCCCCCTATACCTATATCTTTGTTTAATAAAACCCTCTTGCATACCTCGTCCCACTTTCCCGTCCCGTTGTAAATCTCGGGAAAATCCCTCATCAGTATTTCCTCCCTTTTTTTTACCTCTTTTTCGTGAAGCTTTACGAAAAAGTTAAACATTTCCTCATCTCTCGTTATTTCCTCCGATAACTTCTTTATATAACCCTCCGATTCAAGTTTTGAAATGGCCTTTTTGAGTTCGGGCTCAAGTATCCAGAAGCGTGTGGGTTCCGGTCTGTATATACCGTTCTCAAACACAACTATCGGATTTTCAACAACTTCAAGCTTCATAAGGGATTAATTTAAGCTGGTATAATTAGAAGGGATAAACACGGAGGTAGAGGAATGGCCGTCAGTATGGAAGACGTGAAGAAGTTAAGGGAAATGACAGGGGCGGGAATGCTTGACTGTAAAAAAGCCCTTGAGGAAGCAGGGGGTGATATAGAAAAAGCGAAGGAAATCCTCAGGGTAAAGGGTCTCGCAAAGGCGGAAAAGAAGGCGGGAAGGGAAACGAAGGAGGGAATTGTCTACGTAATAGTCTCGGAAGACAGGAAAAAAGGGGCTATGATAGAGCTAAACTGTGAAACGGATTTCGTTGCAAGGAATGAGGAGTTCCAGAAGCTCGCCGAAAGAATAACGAAACACATACTTGAAAAAGACGAAAATAAAGACAAAAGCGGAGAGGGGACGGATATACTCGGTCAGGAACTCTACGACGAACCCGGTAAAAACGTGGAAACCCTTATAAAGGAAGCCATAGCGAGAATCGGGGAAAACATAAAGCTTTCAAGATACTGTAGATATGACACGGAGGATTACCTTCACTCCTATGTCCACGGAGGCGGAAGGATAGGCGTTTTACTTGATTTCAAAGCTCCCGAGCTGAACGATAAGGTCTTGAGACTTGTTCAGGATATAGCGATGCAGATAGCAGCTATGAGACCCGAATACGTGAGGATAGAAGATATACCCGAGGAGGTTCTTGAAAGGGAAAAAAGAATACTGAGGGAACAGGCGCTTTCCGAAGGAAAGCCCGAGCACATAGTTGATAAGATTGTTCAAGGAAAGCTGAAGAAGTTTTATCAGGAAAAGGTGTTGCTGGAACAACCTTTTATAAAGGAAGAAAAGAAGAAGGTGGAGGAAATTATAAAGGAAAGCGGAACGGGTGTTGAAGTTAAGCGCTTCTGCAGGTTTGAGCTGGGTGGACTCTGATGGAGGAAAGCCCGAGGTATAAAAGGGTTCTTTTAAAGCTTTCGGGGGAGGCTTTTGCAGGGGATCAGGGCTACGGTATTGACCCCTCCTTTCTTGAATACATATCCGGCGAAATAGAGGGAGTTTATAACCTGGGTGTTCAGATAGCTATAGTAATCGGAGGCGGAAATATATTCAGGGGATTTCAGGGAAAGGATATAGGTATAGATAGGGCAACCGCCGACTATATGGGAATGCTTGCAACGGTTATAAACGCCCTTGCCCTGCAGTCCGCTCTTGAAAATTATGTAAATATTCCCACTCGGGTTTTGAGCGCAATAGAAATGAGGCAGATTGCGGAGCCCTATATAAGGAGAAGGGCTATAAGGCATCTTGAGAAGGGAAGAATCGTTATATTCGCCGGCGGAACGGGAAATCCCTTCTTCTCAACGGATACCGCTGCGGCTCTGAGAGCTGCGGAGATAGGTGCGGAAGTTCTTATAAAAGCCACGAAAGTAGGAGGAATATACGATAAAGACCCCGAAAAATACAAGGATGCAGTTCTTATAAAGGAGATATCCTACCTTGAGGTTATAAATAAGGGTTTAAAGGTTATGGACCACACGGCTTTGACACTTTGTAAAGAAAACGAGATACCCATAATCGTTTTAAATATAAGAGAAAAGGGAAACCTTAGGAAAGCTGTTCTCGGAGAAGAGGTGGGCTCTCTGGTAAGGGGGTGAAGTGATGATACAGGAGCTTGAGGATATCTTCAAAGAAGCGGAAAAGGATATGAAAAAAGCCGTTGAGTATTATAAGTCGGAAATTGCGGGGCTTAGAACGGGAAGGGCTTCAAGTGCCCTTGTTGAGGAAATAAAGGTTGATTACTACGGCTCTAAAGTTCCCGTAAAACAGCTGGGAACTATTTCTGTTCCCGAACCCAATCAGATAGTAATACAGGTATGGGACCAAAATGCAGCGTCCGCAATAGAAAAGGCCATAAGGGAGGAGCTTAACCTAAATCCCACCGTTCAAGGAAACGTCATAAGGGTAACCCTTCCTCCCCTTACGGAGGAAAGAAGGAAGGAGCTGGTTCGGCTTCTTCACAAGATTACAGAAGAGGCAAGGGTAAGGGTAAGAAACGTAAGGAGGGAGGCCAAAGAAAAAATAGAGGAACTTGAGGGAATTTCCGAAGACGAAAAGAAAAGAGCTCTTGAGAGACTCCAGAAACTAACCGATAAATACGTTGAGGATATTAACAAACTTATGGAAAAGAAAGAAGAGGAGATTATGAGCGTATGAGGGATTTTTACATACTGTTGGCGGTAATATTTTTCATAGTCTCGGGGGTTTGGCTTTACAACTACCTAAAAGAGAGGAAGGTTGAAGAGCTTAAAAATTTATCTTACAAAGTTTATCTATTTGAAAAAGGTAAAATATCGGAAAAAGAGATTTTGAAGGAGACAAAGGGAACACCTTTTTACCCTTATGTTCTTGCAAAGCTGGGAAAGTATGAAAAAGCTTATGAAAGCATTGAAGATAAGGATTTCAAAAAGTTCTTTAAGGAAAGGGTTCTGTCGGACAACTACCTGAAAGGCGAATATAAGAAAGTTTTGGAAAAAGCAAAGGACTTCAGTGAGGAAGATTTTAATTTCCCTTCTTTTAAAAGTCTTGAGGCTTTTTCTTATCAGAAATTAGGTAAAAAGGAAAAGGCTATAAGTGTGTGGAACAGCATAAAGGAAAAGTATCCCGCAACATATTTCTCAAATCTTGCGGAGATTGAGATTTTCTTACTAAAGGGAGCGGCTAAATGAGAAAGGTTTTAGGTTTATTTTTAATTCCTCTAATCTTTCTTTACGGGGATGAGTTAATACCCTGTAAGGTGGTAAGGGTAATAGACGGGGATACCTTTCGCTGTGTTCCCGAGGGAAAGAGAAGGACTATAAAAGTGAGGCTGATGGGTATAGATACCCTTGAGACAAAGAACAGGAGAAAGGGCATAAGACAGGCAAAGTGGTTTTTGGGAGGGCTTGATACGGTTCTCAGTTTCGGCAAAAAGGCAAAAAGATACGTTGAAGAGAAGATTATGGGTAAAGAAGTTTACCTTGAGCCTTCGCTTAAAGGAAGAGACGTTCACGGAAGGATGCTTGCCTTTGTCTGGCTTGATGAGGACAGGGATGAGATGTTAAATGAACTGCTCGTGAGGGAGGGTCTTGCTTTCGTTTATATAATACCTCCGCAGATAAAGTATCTCAAAAGGCTCGGAGAAGCGCAGGAAGAGGCCTACGAGGAAAATAAAGGATTTTGGAGGTTTTTCAAAGGGAGATAATTATGTTTCCGTATCTGTCTATCTGTGCAACCGCGCCGGGAGGTATAAGCGTAGTTGAAGAGTATTCAACAATTATCGCGGGAAAATCAATCCTGTTTCCGTAAACGAGCTTATCCCTATCCAGAACCTTAAAGGTGTGGAACTCCCCGTTTAGATAAACCTTCCTATCGCCTAAAAAGGCATCCGGATTTATCCTTTCCTCCTTCTTTTCGTATGGCTTTATAACGGGTTTTTCCTTTATACCTACAGCCTTTACTCTTACGTTCACGAGTTCAACTTCTCTTCCTCTGTGGGCATATCCGTAAAGCTTTTCATGTTCCCTCTCAAAGGCCTCTTTTAAATTTTCGGTATACGGAACCGTTATCTCGTAAGACTGGCCTCTATATCTGAGGTCCGCATACCTTTCAATCACAACCTTATTCTTCGGAAAACCCTCTTTTTCCATTTCCGCTAAGAGCTTTTTTTCAATGACTTCGTAAATTTCATTAAGAACATCTTTCTTGATTTCCTCCTCCTTTAGCATTACGGTTGTTGAAAAGTCTTTTACAACATCCGAGATAAGCATACCCACCGCGGAAAGAAGACCGGGATTTTTCGGAATTAAAACCCTTGGTATGCTGAGTTCCCTTGCAAGAAATGCCGCGTGAAGACCTCCCGCACCTCCGAAAGAAACAAGGGTAAACTCCATAGGGTTGTATCCCCTCTCTACAGATATCTTTCTTATAGCTCTTACCATATTTGAGTTGGCAACGTTCAGTATTGCTTCACCGAGCTCGTAAGTTTCAACACCGAGCTTTTCGGCTAGGCTTTTAAAGGGTTCTCGGAGCAGTTCGGGATAAAGCTTCATCTTACCTCCCAAGAAGTATTCGGGAACGAGTCTGCCGAGATACAGGTTAGCATCTGTTACCGTTATCTGCTTTCCGCCCTTCCCGTAGCATATGGGACCCGGCTCAGCCCCCGCACTTTCGGGACCAACCCTTAGAGCTCCCCCTTCGTCAAGCTTGGCTATTGAACCTCCCCCCGCTCCTACCGTGTGTATATCAATCATAGGAACTTTTACGGGAAGTCCTGATATCTTTGATTCAGTTGTGAGCTTCGGCACTCCATCTATAAGGGAAACATCCGTGGAGGTTCCTCCCATATCAAAGGTTATGAGTTTTTCGTATCCCGCAAGTTTTCCGACGTAAAGCGCTCCCATAACCCCTCCTGCAGGGCCGGAAAGAATGGTTCTTACCGCCTCTTTTGATGCGGTTTCAACGGATATAACTCCCCCGTTTGATTGCATAACCCTCAGGCTTCCCTTTTCCTTTATCCTTTCCTTTAGGTAGTTAAGGTATCTGCTCATCTTAGGGGATACATATGCGTTTATTACCGTGGTTGATGTTCTTTCGTATTCCCTGAACTCCGGAAGTATATCGGAGGAGAGTGTAACGAAAAGTCCCTCCTTTTCCAGCCTACTTCCGACAAATTTTTCGTGCTCGGGATTTGCGTATGAGTGGAGAAAGCAAACCGCTACCGACTCAACCTTCTTTTTCAGTATTTCTTTCAATACTTCATCAAGCTCTTCGGGATTAATATCTTCAAGGATTTCACCCCTTTTATTTATTCTGCACCTTATGCCGAACCTTAGCTCCCTCGGAACCAGGGGTTTCGGCTTTTTATAATGAAGGTTGTAAAGCTCTTCCCTGTTTTGCCTTCCTATCTCTATAATATCCTCAAAGCCTTTGTTTGTTATTAGTGCCGTTTTTGCTCCTTTTCTCTCAAGAAGTGCGTTTGTCGCAACGGTAGAGCCGTGAACTATATCAAGCTTTTTATTCTTTCCTATAATTTTTAGCCCTTCCAGAACCGCTTCTGCGGGATTTTCGGGAGTTGAGGGTATCTTTAAAACGTTCCAACTTTCTCCATCCCAGTAAACGAAGTCGGTAAACGTTCCTCCCGTATCAACGCCTACGTAAACCTTTTCCATGGTTTTAAGTTTAATGAAATATATCTCTGAAAGCTCATTCACCGATTTATAATCTAACGGTAAA
>CAYRMG010000036.1:0-12209 GCA_964425585.1 uncultured Aquifex sp.
GACCATCCGCTGTATAAACCGCTGTGTCTTTCAAAAGGAACCTTGTATGAACCGGCAATTACATTTAGCTCAGGAGCAAGTGCTATGTTTATGAAAGAGTCAAGGATTTCTATACTATAACCTTCCAACGTCTTTGCAAAGAACTCCGTTTGGAATCCGAAAGAAATCATCTTATTTAGTCTATATTTAAAGTAAATCCTTGCGTTTCTATGGGTAAATTGAAGATCCGATTTATCATCCTTAGTCCTTTTTCCCGCTATGGTAGCATCAATAATACCCCTTGCACCAAACTTCAGAACTTGGTCCTCACTTATCTTCATCGTTACCGCATTTGCACTTTGTGCAAGTATTCCTAAACTGAATACGGCCCCTGCGAGAAGCAGACCTTTCTTCATACCTAAGCACCTCCCTGTAGATTTTTAAAGCTATCAATAATTATATAACATCCCTTTATACAAGTCAACTATTTCTGAGAAAAATCACTTGAAAAATTCAAAAATGAATATATTTAAATATAGGTTCTTCGGGGGAGGTGTATTACCTTCCTTTGGGAACCCGATAAAGTAAATTTTACAGGAGGTTTATTCATTATGGCCGTCAGAGGTGTAGTTAAGTGGTTCAGCAAAGAAAAGGGCTACGGTTTTATTACGAGAGAAGACAACAAATCTGATGTATTTGTTCACTTTACCGATATCTTAATGGATGGCTTTAAAGCACTGAAAAAGGGTCAAGTGGTTGAATTTGAGGTTGTAGATGACGTAAAAGGACCGAGGGCAAAGGATGTAAGGGTTCTCGGTTAAATCCTTCTCTTTTTTCCTCTTCTTTTAAAATTTTTTTATTTGATGTTTCGTGTAGGGCAAGTTTCTTACCTGAATACCGTTCCCCTGTTTTATAAGCTTGTTTCCTTTGAGATTGTCAAGGGAGTTCCTTCAAAACTCGTTAAACTCCTTAGAAAGGGAGAAATACAGGCGGGTATAGTCTCTTCCGTTGAGCTTTTTTTTAACCCGGAAAAATATTACGTTCTTCCGGATATATCAATATCCTCAAAGGGAAAGGTTTGTTCCGTTAAGCTGTTTTCAAAAAAGCCCATCTGTGAAATTGAAAGGGTAAGTATAACTAATGCATCGCTTACTTCCCGGTATCTGCTTCATTACATAATGGAAAAGAAGTTCAACAAAGAGATTTTTGAAGTTCCCGAAGGAGATGCCAAACTTCTGATAGGGGATGAAGCTATGGAAATGGATAGATATCCATTTATATACGACCTCGGAAAGGAGTGGTATGAGATTCACCGACTTCCCTTTGTCTTTGCCTTATTTCTCGTAAGAAGGGATGCGGATTTAGATAAAGCCAGGCTACTCTTAAAAGAAGTAAGGGAAAGTGTTAAAGCTTTTTTTGAGGAGTTTCCGAGGGAGTTCAGGGATTACGAGTATTATTTTAAAGATTGCATTGATTACTCACTTAAAGAGGAGCACTTAAAAGCCTTAGATATCTTTTTTAATTACCTTTCTAAAAAGTTTAAAAGGGAAAAGCCGAAACCGGTGTTTTTGAAATGATTATCTTTCTCTTTCTCCTTTTATAAACTCCTCAACCATCTTTTTAGCTTGCCAGTCGGGATATTGAATAGGAGGATGTTTCATAGTGTAAGCGCTTATTGAGTAAAGAGGTCCCGCTACACCTCTATCCCTTGCAAGCTTAGCGCACCTTATTGCGTCTATCATTGAACCCGCGCTGTTCGGAGAATCCTCAACATCAAGCTTTAGCTCAATATACATGGGAACGTCTCCGAAGAGTCTTCCTTCCATTCTTATGTAGGCTATCTTTCTGTCGTTGAGCCAGGGAACCCAGTCAGAAGGTCCTATGTGAACGTTTTCCCACCCGAGTTCATAAGGAAGAAGTGATGTTACGGCTTCCGTCTTTGAAACCTTCTTCGTCTTTAGTCTTTCCCTTGCAAGCATGTTCAGGAAGTCCGTGTTTCCTCCGAAGTTGAGCTGGTATGTTCTGTCAAGCTTAACACCTCTGTCTACAAATAGCTGTGTAAGAACCCTGTGAACTATTGTTGCCCCTACCTGAGACTTTATATCGTCTCCTACTACGGGTATTCCTGCCTCTTCAAACTTCTTAGCCCATTCAGGGTCCGATACTATAAATGTGGGCATAGCGTTTATGAATGATACTCCCGCTCTGAGGCAAGCCTCAGCGTAAAACCTTGCGGCCTGTTCCGCTCCGACGGGAACGTAGTTGATAAGAACATCCGCTTGAGTTTCCTTAAGAACCGCTACAACATCTTCAAGCTCGTCTTCCTTTTCGTCCGCAAGAACAAAAGACCTTTCGGGCGGATACTCCTTCATATGGGGGGCAAATCCGTCAAGAACTTTACCCATCCTTACTTTTACACCCATGTGGGGAACGTCCGGCTCAAAAACTGCCGTGCAGTTCGGCGGTGCGAATATAGCTTCCGAAACGTCCTTTCCTACCTTTCTTGCGTCAATATCCCAAGCTGCGACTATCTCAATATCCCAGGGCTTGTAGCCACCTATATCTTCGTGCATAAGCCCGCTTACATCAACCGTTCCCTTTTTCTTATAGTAGTAAATTCCCTGTATGAGTGAGCTCGCACAATTACCCACTCCCGCGATAGCCACCCTCACCTTTTTTTCTGCCATTACTTCACCTCCTTATAGGTTTTTTCCTTCAAATAAGGGCTTACAAAATTTTATCTGTTCAATATAAAATTATATACCTCAACTTTAGAAAGGTCAAACATACAATTTTAATTAAAATATTCTTAGGAAGATTTTAAGGAGGTGGAAAAATGCTTCCCAGGGATTTAATAGATTTGATGAGAGATTTAAACGTTTTTCCCGTAGTGGTTTCAACGGTTGATAAAGAGGGGGATATACATATTACTTTTATAACTTGGGTTTATCCTGTTGATGAAAGAACCATTAGGATTGCGGTAAGTTCAAAGGCTAAAACCTCCCAGAACATAAGGGAAACCGGAAAGGTTGCTATACAGATTTTTGCACCCGATAAAGCCCTTAGCTGTTACGGTCGCGGTAAGGAAATCGTTGAGAAGATAGAAGATGTTCCTTTTCCGGTCTCCGTGTTTGAGGTAGAAATAGATACGGTTGAGAACGCCCTCTTTCCGGGAGCTACGATAACCGGTATAATTCCCTTTGCCCATACGGGGAATGTTTTGAAAATGACCGAACTAGATAACAAGGTTCTACAGGCTCTGAAGGCTTAATTTATATTTTTGTGCTCCTCAGGGTTATAATTCCGAACGGCCAAACCAAGATAGTTATATCGGAAAGCGTTCCGAAAAATTTTATAGGAAGAAGGGTAATAATAAGAAGTTTCGGGAAGGGGAATTTTCTGACGGGAATAGTTGCGGGAAAGACGGAAGGCAAGCCCGAAGGCGAGGTTTTATGCTTTCCCGATTCACTCCCTCTTATTCTTCCCCATGCCTTTGAGATTGCTAAAGAGCTTGAAAGGAAAAGCAAGGATTTCTATACCAAAATCCTATGGGATTTCTTGCCTTCCCATTTTGACTGGTATGAAGAGGAATTCGTATACCTGAGACGTTCGGAAATAAAGTTTGCGGACAAAAAAACCTTAGAACTCCTTGAGTTTTTAAAGAAGAAGGGAAAGGTTTCCTATGAAATTTTAAGGCAAAAATATACCTGGAATTTAATCCATTTACTTTCGGAGAAAAAGATAATAGAAAAAAAGAGTGAGTGGAGAATTCCCGATATAGAAGAAGAAGTATTTACCCTGTCCGTTCCGATTGACAGGATATTAAAAGAAGTAAAATCGGAAGAAAAAAGAAAGTTGATTGAGTTCATAGAAAAAAATCCCCTATCTTCACGGGAAGATATAAAAAATGCGGGATTTAAGACGGAACATCTTAGGGAGCTTGTAAAAAGAGGAATAGTAAAAAAGTTAAAGCTTCCTATTCAAAGGCTTTTGAGGGTAGATATAAAAACCGAAGAGGAAGTCCTCAAAAAAGAAGGAAATAGAATACTTATAACGGGCTCCTATGAGTTTGTCTTTAAAAAGATAAAGGATATTCTTGATAAAAATCTAAAAAATAAAAAGAATAGCCTGATAATTTCCACCGATGACGAGGAGCTAAAGGAAACCTTGAGAAGACTTAAGGAGATTTACGGGGAAAAAGTGGTAGAAATAACTTCAAGAGTTTCCCCCAAACGCCTGTTTAAGAACTGGTTTAAGGCTTACGAAGAGGGATACGTGTTCGTCGGAAAGTATAAGGCCGTATTCCTCCCCTTTGTAAAGCTTGATAGTGTTATACTCCTGAACGAACTGAGAAATACAAGGTATCCCGTCAATAACATTGATATAAGGGGAGCCCTTTATTACCTTTCAAAACTCAAAGGAGCTGAACTTATATTCTGCTCCCCCAACTACTCAATAGAGAGCTACTACTTACTAAAGAAAGGTTTTTTTAAAGAATTTATTTCGGAAGATTTTAAACCCGAGGTTAAGATTTTTAAAGTAAAGGAGGAGGTTATTTCTGAGAGAACCTACAAAGAAATAGAAAAAAATAAGGAAAAAAGAGTTCTTTTCGTAATTCCCCGAGAGGGATACGGATACCTTTACTGTCCGAGGTGCGAATCCCTTGCGGAGTGCCCCGTGTGTGAAACTTTTCTTATATACAGCAAAGAAAAAGACTCGGTTTTCTGCAGGTTTGATAAAAGACATTACAAAAATAAAGAAAGGGTGTGCCCCGTATGTTCGGGAAACACGGAAGTTGTAAGCGTAGGAATAGAAAAGGTTAAGGAGGTTGTTTACAAAACCTTCGGTAAAAAAGGGAACTTTTTCTTTTCAACGTATCCTAAATGGACGGAAACCTACGATGTTGTCGTCTTAATTGACGGAGAAAGGTTTCTTAATTACCCCAGTTTCAGGGCGAGGGAAAGACTTTTGTATTTTTTTTCAACCCTTTACAGAATTGCAAAGGAAAAGCTTATAATACAGGCGAGAAATCTAACAGATGAGGAAATAAAGAAACTTGAAAGTGGAGATATAAAGGAGTTATACGAGAAGGAGCTAAAAAGAAGAAAGGAAGAACATCTCCCCCCTTACGGGCACGTTGTGATAATTGAAAGTGAAAAAGACATTTCGGAAGTAGTAAGGGAAAAGCTATCCGAAAAATTTGAGGTTGTTTACGACCCCAGAACGGGAATATGGAGCTATCTTGTAAAGGTGAAGGAGATAAAATTAGTAAGGAACAAGTTAAGGGAGTTAAAGAAATTTAACGTTATTATATATTAAAGGTTGTATTTAAGGAGGTGGGAAATGGAATTTCTACAAAGAGATCAGGCTCCCTTAACCGCGGATGAATGGGAACAGATAGATAAAACGGTTTACGAAATTGCGAGGAATACTTTAATAGGTCGGAAGTTTATTCCCGTTGTGGGACCTATAGGTGCGGGACATCAAGTAATATCCTACGATGTTCTTTACGGTGTGGAACCGGGAGTTTGTGAGATAAGGCCGGGGCAAGAATATGAGGTATGTGAGCCGATAAGAACGGGGATAAGAAAGCACGTTCCCATACCTACCCTCTATAAAGACTTTGTAATATCCTGGAGAGACCTTGAACACTGGAGACAGTTCAACCTTCCTATAGATACAACAAATGCGGCAGCGGCTGCAAGTTCCTTGGCGGTAGCGGAAGATACGTTAATCCTTTTCGGAAGTAAGGAACTCGGGATAGAGGGACTCCTTACCGCGGAAGGTATAAATGAAGATAAGTTATCGGACTGGAACGAAGTGGGAAACGCCTTCAACGATGTAATAAGAGGCATATCAAAACTCGTTGAAAAGGGCTTTTACACAAACTATTACTTAATAGTGAATCCGAAACGTTATTTTCTCCTGAACCGGATTCACGACAACACGGGACTGTTGGAACTTGAGCAGATTAAAAAGGTTGTAAAAGAAGTTTTCCAGACCCCGATAATACCCGAGGACAAGGTTTTACTCGTTTCCGCTTCCGCCGCAAATTTTGACATAGTTGTAGCCCTTGATATGAGCGTCGCCTTTGTTGAAACCTCAAATATGAACCACACCTTCAGGGTTATGGAAATGGTTGTTCCGAGAATAAAGAGACCCGAGTCCATCCTCGTTTTTTCCGCCTAATTTATCTTCTTTATGAAGATATCCGATTCCGTTGAGTTCACCGCACAAAAAGAAGAAAGGCTTGATAGGATTCTTGCGGAAAGCTACACCGATTTCTCAAGAAGTTATATAAAAAAACTCATAGAAAAAGGGCTTGTTTACGTAAATGGAAAGGAAGTAAGAAAACCCTCAAAAAAAGTGAAGGAGGGAGACAGGATAACCTTACTCATTCCGGAGCCCGAAGAACTGAAGGTTGAACCCGAAAGTATACCTATAGAGATAGTTTACGAGGATAGGGATATAGCTGTGGTTGTAAAACCCTGCGGTCTCGTTGTTCATCCATCTCCGGGCTATACATCGGGAACGCTTGTAAACGCACTTCTTTACCACATAAGAGATTTGTCCTCAATAGGTGGTATTGAGAGACCGGGAATAGTTCACAGGCTTGATAAGGAAACCGCCGGCTTAATGGTCGTTGCGAAAAACGACACCGCTCACAGGGAGCTCGTAAAACAGTTTCAGGAAAGAAAAACGGAAAAGTTTTATAAAGTTCTCGTCAAAGGAACGGTAAAGGAAGATTACGGGATAATAGATAAGCCGATAGGAAGACATCCCGTAGATAGAAAAAGATTTTCTGTAAGCGAAGGGGGAAAGGAAGCATTAACCGAGTTCTGGGTTTTGAAAAGATACGAGAAGTTTGATATTACCTTATTAAAGGTAAAGATACACACTGGCAGAACCCACCAGATAAGGGTTCACTTTTCTTCTATAGGACACCCCGTCCTGGGGGACAGAACTTACGGCTTTAAAACGGGCTCTGTTCCGAAGGAGCTCCTCGGCCTCATGGGAGACTGCAATATGCTCGTAGCCTACAGGCTCGGCTTTTACCACCCTGTTTCGGGTAAGCGGGTAAGTTTTGAGATTGAAGAGCCCGAAACATTCAGAAGTGTTCACGGCTGGCTTGAGGAGCATTCATTAGACTGAGCTTCATACTCAAGGAGTTTCTCCCTTACCTTCCTCAAGAGAAAGTTGTATAGCATTGAAGAAGGGATGGCAACCAATAGCCCCGCTGCAGTTGCCTTAAGAGCCAGAGCAAGCCCCACCATAATCTCCCTCGTGTTCACAAATCCCTTCTCACCAATAGTGTAGAACGTGAGGATTATACCCAAAACCGTTCCGAGGAGGCCTATATAGGGTGCGTTTGAGGCTACGGTAGCTATTATATAAAGCCTTTTCGTAAGTTCTTTCTCAAGCAATGCTTTTGAGCTGTATTTATCCACTTTTGCTGTTCTTATGAAAAGGTATCTCTCTATTGCAACAGCAAGAGCTAAGAAACTCATAAAACCGAGAACACCTATAACTCCGTAATCAAGGTATGTCTTTAGCTCTTCCATTAATCTATCTCCATTCTCTTGGTTTTTACCTCGTTAAGAAACTCCGTAAGTTCTTCCTCTTTCTCCTCCTCTATGAGCCTCCTGAGGTAATTGAGGGATTCTATAAATCCGTCTATTGATTTTAAGACGTTCTTCTTATTTGCTAGGAATATATCCCTCCACATAATCGGGTCACTTTTTGCTATCCTCGTAAAATCCTTAAAACCTCCTCCCGGATACTTAAACAGGTCTATTTCCCTGCTTGAGAGGCGTATCAGGGTATCAACGAGGGAAAAGGCAACAGCGTGGGGAAGATGGGAAACAACGCCGAAAACGTAGTCGTGGAGAAAGGGATCCATATACTCAACTATTCCCCCTACGCTTTCCCAGACTTTTTTAACGACTTCAATGCGCTCCCTGTCCGTATTTTCGGTAGGTGTAAGTATTACCTTTTTTCCTTCGTATAGATTCGGCATGCTGAACTCAACACCCGACTTTTCCGTCCCCGCTATAGGGTGCCCTCCCACATACCTTTTTCCGAGAATACTTTCAAGTTTGTAGACAAGACTTCCCTTAACGCTTCCCTGGTCTGTTACGATTACGTCCTCGTCAAGTATTCTTTCAAGTTTTTCAGCTATTTCGGGGAAAGTTCTTACGGGTGAGGAGAGCATAATAAAGTCGGGTTCAAACTCCCCAACTTCGTATAAAATCGTTGTTCCTTTGTCTATTATTCCGAGGTCTTCTCCCTTCCTTATACTTTCGGGATTTATATCGTATCCGAATATCTTTCCTTTATAACCGTGTTTCCGAAGTGCGGACGCAAAGGAACCGCCCATAAAACCCACGCCGACAATTAGAACCCTTTCCATCAATTGTTAGATTTTAACCTTATTAATTTAAAATGTTTTACCTATGAACATAAGAATCCCCATCATAGGACTTGAGTTCGGAGAAGAAGAAAAAGAAGCCTTAATAAACATTCTTGAGAGCAAAAGAATAACACGGGACGGATGGACTAATAAATTCCAGGAGGAGTTTTCCAGAGTCTCGGGTGCTGATTACTGTTTAACCGTTTGCTCGGGAACCGTTGCTCTTTTCATAGGTCTGAAGGCACTCGGCGTTAATGAAGGGGAAAGGGTTGTGGTTCCCGCATTTAGCTTTATGGCAACGATAGACGCTGTTTTGCTTGCGGGAGGAAGACCTGTAGTAGTTGATATAGACGAGTTTTACACAATTGATTTAAACCAGCTTGAGGATGCGGTAAAGAAGTATAAACCGAAGGTTGTTATACCCGTTCACCTCTACGGACAACCTGCGGATATGGAAAACATTATGTATCTTTCGGAGAGATACGGATTTTACGTTCTTGAGGATTGCGCCCAAGCCCACGGAGCGGAGTATAAGGGAAAAAAGGTCGGCTCCTGGGGACATATAGGAGCTTTTAGCTTTTACGCCTCAAAGAATGTCCCGATGGGAGAAGGGGGAGCACTTACCACAAATGATGAAAATTTATACAGGGAGATTAAAAAATGGATTGATTTCGGGGAGCATCCCGCCTTTAACGTAAGGATAACGGAGTTTCAGGCAGCCATAGGAACCCTTCAGTTAAGGAAGCTGAAAGAAAGAAACGAAAGGAGAAGAAACATAGCCAGAATCTACACCGAGAACCTTAAAGGTTTATACGAAGTTCCCGAGGAAAGGGAAGGAGCTTATCACGTTTACCACCTTTATACGCTTCGCCATAAGAATAGGGATGAGATAGTAAATAAACTCAGGAAAAGGGGAATAGACGCAAGGGTTTATTACGATTACCTTCTCAACGAGATAAGAAACGCAGAAAGTTTGCCGACTCCGAACGCATACAGGTTTAAAAGGGAGGTTTTTTCCGTTCCCGTTCACCCCTTCCTCAAGGAAGAAGAGGTATACGAAATAATAAACAGTTTGAAAGAGTTTTCCTGAAAAAATATCTTTATAAACCATGGAGGATTTGAGCAGGATAAGAAACTTCTGCATAATAGCACACGTAGACCACGGAAAGAGCACACTCGCGGACAGACTCCTTGAATACACGGGAACGATTACGGAAAGGGAAAAAAGAGAGCAACTCCTTGACACCCTTGATGTTGAAAGGGAGAGAGGAATAACCGTCAAGATGCAGGCGGTCAGAATGTTTTACAAGGCAAAGGACGGAAATACATACAAACTTCACCTTATAGATACACCCGGGCACGTTGACTTTTCCTACGAAGTTTCAAGAGCTCTGGCAGCTTGTGAAGGAGCGCTTCTTTTAATAGACGCTTCTCAGGGTATAGAAGCTCAAACGGTTGCGAATTTCTGGAAGGCGGTTGAACAGGATTTAACAATAATACCCGTTATAAACAAGATAGACCTACCGTCCGCTGACGTTGACAGGGTAAAGAGGCAAATTGAAGAGGTTCTCGGTCTTGACCCGGAAGAGGCAATCCTTGCCTCCGCAAAGGAAGGAATAGGGATAGAGGACATACTTGAGGCAATAGTAAACCGAATTCCTCCCCCGAAGGGAGACCCTAAAAAACCCCTAAAAGCTATAATCTTTGATTCGTATTACGACCCATACAGGGGAGCGGTTGCGTTTGTAAGGATATTTGACGGGGAAGTGAAGCCCGGAGATGAGATAATGCTCATGTCAACGGGAAGAACATACGAGGTCACGGAAGTAGGGGCTCAAACACCCAAGATGACAAAGTTTGAAAAACTTTCGGCGGGAGATGTCGGATACATAGCCGCTTCTATAAAAGACGTGAGAGACATAAGGATAGGGGACACTATAACGAGCGCAAAAAAACCCGCGGGTGAACCCGTTCCCGGATTCCAACCTGCAAAACCCATGGTTTACGCGGGAATCTATCCCGCGGAGGATACCACATACGAGGAGCTGAGGGATGCCTTGGAAAAATACGCTATAAACGACGCAGCTATAGTTTATGAGCCGGAAAGCTCTCCCGCACTCGGTATGGGATTCCGCGTAGGATTCTTAGGGCTTCTTCATATGGAGATAGTTCAGGAAAGGTTGGAGAGGGAATACGGGGTAAAGATAATAACGACCGCTCCTAACGTTATATACAGGGTAAAAAAGAAGTTCACCGACGAGGTTATAGAGGTAAGAAATCCGATGGATTTCCCCGATAACGCGGGACTTATAGAATACGTTGAAGAGCCTTACGTCCTCGTGACGATAATAACTCCGAAGGATTACGTCGGCTCAATAATACAGCTTTGTCAAGAAAAAAGGGGTGTTCAAAAGAATATGACTTATCTTGACCCTAACACGGTTTACCTTGAGTATGAGATGCCTTTATCGGAGATAATAGTTGATTTTCACGACAGGATAAAGTCCATATCAAGGGGATACGCCTCTTACGATTACGAGTTTATAGGATACAGACCGTCCGAACTTATTAAACTCACCGTTCTCATAAACAAGAAACCCGTTGACGCATTATCCTTTATAGTTCACAAGGACAGGGCTCAGAAGTTCGCAAGAAAGGTTGCCGAAAAGCTAAAGGAAACCATTCCGAGGCAACTCTTTGAGGTTCACATCCAGGTGGCAAAGGGAGGAAAGGTAATAGCGTCCGAGAGGATAAAACCCCTTAGAGCTAACGTTACCGCAAAGTGCTACGGCGGTGATGTAACCAGAAAGAAAAAGCTCCTGGAGAACCAGAAGGAAGGTAAGAAGAGGATGAAACAGTTCGGAAAGGTTCAACTTCCCCAGGAAGCCTTCCTAAGCGTTCTTAAGGTTGAATAACTCCTTAGCTTTTACCATTTTAGTTATGAATTCATTCGTCGGTGTCTCTATTCCGCACTTCTTTCCGAGCATAACTATAGCTCCGTTAAGAGCATCTATTTCGGTTTTTCCTTTCTTTATATCCTCCAGCATTGACGGATAGTGGTTAGCCGTAGGCGGAAGTAGTTTCTCGTAAAAAATCCTTTTGTATTCTTGAGCACTTTTCCAGAAAGTCGGTATATTGCATTCCTTTATAACCTTAAATATTTCTTCTATTACCCTGTCCATGAGTTCTTTTGTGTAAGGGTTTTCCGCAAGCCTGCCGTAATTTACCTCAAAAAGAGCCCCCAAAGGATTCAATGCACTGTTATAAATCACTTTATCTACCAGATATTTATATACGTCCTTCTCGTATCTTGTCGGTATTCCCGCCTCGGTAAACGTTTTAGCGAGCCTTTTTATAAACCCCTCATCTATTTTTCCCGAAGGGTCTCCTATTACAACATCATCCGCCGATACGGTTATTCTTATATGTCCCGGTTTTATAACCTTTGAGCCGAAAATAATTCTTGAAAGGATAACCCTGCCCTCGCCCAAAAGCTCAACCGCCTTCTCGTAATTCCCGTAACCGTTCTGAGCTATCATTACGTAATTACTTTCACTAATGATGGGTTTTATGCTTTTCAAAGCGTTTTCGGTATCGTAGGACTTTACGGAAATAATAATTAAATCGGGAATAAAAGGAATTTCTTCTACACTCGTGTATGTGTTCACGTTAACCTCAAACTCTCCCCAGATGCCCTCAACCCTTATGCGGTTCACGGGATTCCTTCTAACGAGTCCCGCGGCCTTGTGCCCCGCACGGGTAAGGAAAGCAAGGTAAGCACTTCCTATAGCCCCAACACCCACAACCAGAAACTTCATAT
>CAYRMG010000037.1:0-11565 GCA_964425585.1 uncultured Aquifex sp.
CCTCTACACCGGGCTTTACCCTAACTTGAAGCATAGGAAATATATTAGTTTAAACCTTTTATGCCGTTCTTCTCCTGAGGTTTTCTATAAATCTTGCCTTATCCTTGTTCTCTTCCGAATCAAGTATTCCGAGTAGTTTCCACTTCATCCCATTCCGCGTAAGGTAAGCTCTCCCTCCTGAAAACTTCAGCTTATATACGCTTCCATCCGTTGAGAGAGTTTCAAGCTTTATTCCTTCCTCAATCTTTCCGAGTTCTTTCAAGAATATTTTTTTTCTCTCGGGGTCAAGGCTTATAAATTCCCTTACCGCTTCATCGGTAAAAGAAACGTTCGGAAAGAGTAAGCTGAGAAGCTCACGGTAAATCTCTTCCTTCTTTCTCACTTCCTTTTCTAAAGTTTCCTTTTCAAGTTCAATTGTTTCAAGCTTCTTCTTTATCTCCTCAAGTTTTTTCTCGTTTTCCTTTAGCCTTTGTCTAAGTTCCCTGTTCTCTTTATCGTAAATATCAAGTAAGTTCTGAAGTTCAAGGAGTTCTTTCACAAGCTTTCTCCTCTCTTTTCTTAGTTCCTTTACCTCCTTACTTGCCCTCTTTTTTTCCTCTTCCTTTCCGAGCAGTTCAAGGAGTTGAAAGAGCTTTCTGTTAGCGTCAAGAAGTTTGAGCTCCTTTTCTTTTTGTTTTTCAAGTTCATTTTCAAGATGCCAGAGTTTTTCCCTTAAGCTTTTTACCTCTTCTTCTTTCTTTTCTATTTCCTTTAGACTCTGTTTTAGTCTTTTTGCCTCTTCAAGATTCTTTTCTTTTTGCTCAAGTTGAAATCTTAAGATTGAAATTTCCCTCTTGTAGGTGTGTATCTTCTCTTCAATCTCTTTTCTTTTTCTTTCGTTTTCTTCAAGCTCGGTAAGAAGCTTCTTCCTTTCCTCTTCAATTTTCCTTTTCTCCCTTTCATGGGGACTTTCAAATAGAACAACGAGCATAAGGGTGAATATCACGGGAACCGTGTTTGAAATAAAGACCTTTGCATCCCTTTCAAGGATACTGAGGAGTATTATCTGAAAGAAGAAGAGATAACCGAGGATAGTTACGAGTTTCCTTCTTTCCCCGAAGAACCACCCGACGTAAAGGGTTAGGTTAAAGGAAATAACTATTATTCTGTGGATGGGATTTTCGGGAAATAAGGGAACAGCGGTAAGACCGTTTACCGTGAATGCATAGAGTATGTAGTTGTAAGATACGATAAGAAAGAAGAGTAATAAGGCGTTTTTCATATCTTACGGCTCAGCTCCACAAATTTTCTCATAACCTCAAGCGCCTTTCCGCTGTCTACCGACTCCTTTGCGAGTTCGTAAGCTTCTCTGATATCCCTTGCTTTTTCGGAGGCAAGGATTCCGAAAACCGCATTTATAAGAACCATATCTCTGGGAGCACCCTTTTCTCCCTCCAATACCGAAAGGGCAACCTTAACGCTTTCCTCGGGGGAGCTTACCCTAATTTCTTCGGGATTTCTTCTCTTTAGTCCGAGCTCCTCCGGGGAAAAAGTGAAGGTTTTTACTCTATCTTTAGAAACTTCCGCGATAAAGGTTTCCGAAGATATGCTCACTTCATCAAGTCCCTCTTTTCCGTGAACTACATAAGCCTTTATAATTCCGAGGGAGCGAAGAGCCTCCGCAATTTTCGGAACGTATTCCTCCGAAAATACACCTATTACCTGCCTTTTTACCCCCGCGGGATTTGTTAAAGGACCTATAAGGTTAAATATTGAACGGACTCCTACCTCTCTTCTGGGGCCTATTACTTCCTTCATAGCGGGATGGTATAGGGGAGCAAACATAAAACCGAATCCTACTTCTTCTATAAGGGTAGCTACCTTATCGGGCGGAAGGTCTATCCTGGCACCCAGGGCTTCAAGAAAGTCCGCACTTCCGCTTTTTGAAGAAACGGAGCGATTCCCGTGTTTTGCAACCTTTATGCCCGCACCCGCAAGAACAAATCCTACAACGGTGGAGACGTTAAAGGTTCCGCTTTTGTCCCCTCCCGTTCCCGCTGTATCAACAACCTCATCGGGGTTCTTTAGGGAAACCTTTACAACCTTTTCTCTGAACAACTTTACCGCCCCCGCTATCTCCTCGGAAGTTTCTCCCTTCATCTTTGTTCCCATAACAAGGGCACCTATCTGGGCGGGTGTTGCCTTCTTTTCAACGATTTCCTTCATAAGCTCATACATCTCATCCGATGATAGATTTTCAAACTCCCCTATCTTCCTCAGGTATTCCCTTACCTTTTCCATTATTTAAAATTTAAATAAGAAAGTGTTTATTCTAAACTATATTAGTAGATGAAAACTGAGGTTAAGCTCGGCATTTTTATAGTTGGTGTTTCTCTGGCACTTGCCTTTCTTATACTCACTTTCGGGGAAATTCCTTTATTTAAACAGAAAACGAGCAAATACATTGTATACTTTCCGGATGTTGGGGGATTGTCAAAGGGTGCGGAGGTAAGGGTTGCGGGCGTAAGAGCGGGGAAGGTAAAAGACGTATATCTGGAGGACGGAAGGGTAAAAGTGGTTTTTGAGCTGAGAAAGGATATAAAACTCTACAGGGATGCCTCCGCATCAATAGGAACACTCGGACTTATGGGCGATAAGTATCTCTCAATAAAACCGGGAACTCCCGAGGCGGGCATACTCAAAGAAGGGGAAAGGATAAGAAGGGTTGAAGCGGTAAGTGATACCGACAAGCTTATAGCGGAACTCTCAAAAACCGCGGAGGAGTTCAGAAAGGTAGCAAAGAATCTGAACCTAATACTTGAAGAAAACAGAAGAAATCTCAGGGAGACAATACAAAATTTGAACACTCTTATAGCTCAGCTAAACGATCTTACAAGACAAAACAGGGAAAACATAAACGTAGCTCTTAAAAACATTCAGGAGCTTTCCTCCCGATTGAACAAGGATCTTCCCCTACTTATAGCAAGCCTTGATAAGCTATCAAAGGATGCGGACCGCATACTTATGGAGAACAGAAGGGATATAAGGGAAATTACCTCCAATCTTTCCGTTGTCCTTGATAAAATCAAGGATGATGTTCCCGTATTGGTGGAAAACTTAAAGGAACTATCCATAACCCTAAACTCTTTGGTCAAAACAAACAAGGTGAATATACACAGAACGCTCGTTTCTTTAAGAAAGACTTCCGAGAATTTGAGCTCCGCGTCAAGGAGACTTGATAACATACTTGCAAGCCTTGAGGAGGGAAAGGGAACGCTCGGAAAACTCCTGAAGGATGAAGAGCTGTATCAAAATGTAAGCAAAGGTGTTAAGGCCCTCGGGAAGGCGGGTGAGGTTGTTGAAAGAACCCACCTCTACATAGGCCTGAGGGGTGAGCTATACAGGGAAGGAGATTCAAAGGGAGTATTAACGGTAAAGCTTGTTCCCGATAATAAAAAGTATTATCTCCTTGAAGTTGTAGGGGATTCACGGGGAAGGGTATACAGGGAGGAGTATGTAAACGACGGTGAGGTAATAAAGAAGGAGTTCAAACCCGAGTTTACCTTACAGTATGCGAGAAACTTTAAGCTTTTCGGAAGGACATTAACGTTAAGGGGAGGACTAAAAGAGAGCACGGGAGGAATAGGGGCTGATTACTTCATAAAAGGGAGAAATTACGTCTTTGCGGATATATGGGATTTCGGAAGAAAAGACAGGCCTCAAGAAAAAAACCTGAAACCCAATCTTCAGGTCGGTATTCATTGGTATCTCGGCAGGCACTTCTACATAAGGTTAGGGGGTGATGACCTTCTTAACGATAAGCTGAGAGGTTTCTTCGGGGGTGCGGGGTTTATGTTCGTGGATGATGACCTGAAATACATACTCGGCGGTGCCAATCTTCCCTTTCCTTAACCTGATTTAAATTATTATTTTTATATTAGAAATGTTTGATAAACAGATAGAGAACCTTCTTAGGATTAATCTGGGGCTAAAGGGAAGCGAAAGACTCCTCGTATTTTCTGACGACTACAGGAGGGAACTTGTAGAACTCACGGAAGATATAGAAAAAATAGCGAGAAACATAACCGATAAGGTAAAGAGGGTTATCTTTCCTTCAACGAAAAGGCACGGAGCGGAACCCCCTAAAATACTTTGGGAAGAAACTTTCGGAAAAAAAGCGGTTGAGATACTTGAAGAGGAGAACTTACTTGAAAAGGTTTTAAATAAAGAACCTTGCGATATAAGCAAGGTTGTTAAAGTTTTAAAGGATTACGGAGAAAGTGTTCCCGACGTTGTTATAGCCCTTTCTCACTTTTCAACCACCCACACGACCTATAGAAAGATACTTACCGATTATTTCGGGACGAGATACGCATCAATGCCCCTTTTTGAGCCCGATATGTTCCTCGGTCCTATGGATGTTGACTGGGATTATGTGAGTAAGTTGAGTCTGGATATTGCGGAAGTTTTAACCGAAGGTGAATATGTTGAGGTAAAAAGCCCTTACGGGGTAAACCTTGAGTTTTCCATAGAGGGAAGAAGAGGAATCCCCGATACCGGTATGCTAACGGAAAAAGGAGCTTACGGGAATCTACCTGCAGGAGAGGCTTTTATAGCTCCCCTGGAGGAAAGTGCTTACGGAAAACTCGTAATCCTTTATGCACCCACGAGAAAGCTGAAGCACCCGATTACCTTAACTTTCAAGGACGGAGCTGTTGAGTCAATGGAGGGGTTTGAGGAATACAGGTATGAGCTTGAGAAGGTCTTTGATGAGGAACCTAACGCAAGGTATATAGCGGAGTTCGGCATAGGAACCAATCCTAAGGCAAGAAGGCCGGATAACTTGCTTGAAGCTGAGAAGATTATGGGAACCGTTCACATAGCAATAGGTGATAATCACACCTTCGGGGGTAAGAATAAGGTTTCCTTTCACACAGATTACGTTGTTTTTGAACCTACTGTAGTTGTAGGAGGAAGAGGATGGCGCAAGGAACTTTTAGCGAAGGGAAAGCTCCAGAGGATATAAAGATAGATTTAATAAGGAAGATTCACCTTTTTGAGGATCTTTCACCCGATGAACTGAATGAGGTAACGAAATACATACAGGTAAGGAAATACGGAAAGAACGAGTATATCTTCTTTGAGGAAGAGGCCGAGCCCGGCATATACATACTCGTTGAAGGACTGGTAAAACTCATAAAGGAGACAACGGACGGAAGGAATATTATCGTAAGGTTGGTCTTCCCCGGCGAAGTATTCGGATGGATAGAGTGGGGTAAAAGCGTTCCTAAATTTAAATACACCGCTATGTCCGTTCTGCCTTCAACCCTTTTATATATATCAAACAAAGATTTTATAAATCTGGCTATAAAGTATCCCGCAATAGGTATAAAGCTTACCTGTGAGGCTACGCACAATCTTTTACACACCTACGAAGTTCTCAAGAGTATAGCTTCCGGAAAGGTTGAGGAAAGAATAGCAAGGCTCTTACTTGAACTTGCCGAAAAGGCGGGAGAAAAGAAAAACGGAAAGATTATAATAAGGCTTCCTTTAACCCGTCAGGATATAGCGGAGATGACGGGAACAACCGTTGAGACGACCATAAGGGTTATGAGTAAATGGAAAAAACAGGGAATAATAAACACCGAGAGGGGATACATAGAAATCCTTAATAGGGAAGCTCTTGAGGAGCTTGTCGTTTAAAAGGGAACTATCTCGGGTTTAGGGAAACCGTTGAACTCCGAAGCGTAAACCGTTGTGTATGCTCCCGCCGAAAGGATGTAAAGGTAATCCCCGACCTCCGGCTCGGGGAGGTAAACATTTTTAGCAACCACGTCCATGCTATCACAGGAAACGCCCCCTATTACCCACTCCTTTAGTTCTCCTTCTCTCTCCACATAAAAGGGATACCTTATTCCTCCCAGAGCTTCCGCAAGACCGTTGAAAACTCCCGTATCAATGTAAAGCCAGTTTTCCTTTCCTCTGGTTGCCTTTCCTATTACCCTTGTTATCATAACACCCTGGTCTCCGACTATTCCCCTTCCGGGTTCAATCTGGAGTTCATAGGGCTGAACGGGGAAATACTTCCTCATGAGACCTTTTACATAATAAGCTATGTCCTCAACGCTTAAAGACTCGTAGTTATACCTTACGGGGATACCTCCCCCCATGTTAAGCATCTGAAGTTTCAACCCCCTTTTTCTTGCCATTTCCCAAAGGCTTGCGGAGAGCTTTACCGCTATGAACCAGTTCCTCAGGTTATTGCACTGGGAACCGACATGAAAGGTTATCCCGTAGGGAACAAGTCCCGCGTCGTTTGCATATTCAAGAATCTCAAGAGCTGTGTTTATATCAACTCCGAACTTCCTTGAGAGAGGCCAATCACTACCCTCATTCGGAACCGCTATCCTTACGTAAACCTTTGAACGGGGAGCTACCCGTTTTATTTTCTCAACTTCCGCAAAGCTGTCAACCGCAAAGGTTCTCACACCTACGGAATACGCAAAGTCTATAAAATCGGGGGGTTTCACGGGGTTGCTTGATATTATTTTCTCTACCTTCCCGCCTAGTCGGAGCACCTTCTCAAGCTCCCTTATTGAGGCTACCTCAAACCCTGCACCGACTTGTGCAAGAACGCGAATTACGTCCTCATCGTCGTTTGCCTTAACCGCGTAGTAAATGTTAAACTCCGAAAAGTTATACTTAACCTTCAGATATTTACTCTTTACACCTTCTATATCCATCAAAAGAACGGGGGTTTTTTCGGGTTTTAAAAGCTTTTCTATCCTTCCCTTTCTTTTACCCACAAACTCCTGAAAATACTTTTTAGACTGGAGAAACTGAATCTCGCCGTAGTTTACCGTTCCGGTCATTTTGAAAAATATAAGATAAATGTATTATGGATATAAGGGTTTTAAAGGGAAGCATTCTTGACGTTGAAGCTGAGGCTATAGTGAATCCCGCAAACAGCAGGGGCTTTATGGGGGGCGGTGTTGCGGGTGTTATAAAAAGAGAAGGAGGGCAGGATATAGAGAGGGAAGCTACCGAAAAAGCACCCATTCCCGTAGGTTCTGCGGTTCTCACCACCGCGGGAAGGCTTAAATTTAAAGGGGTTATACATGCCCCTACTATGGAAGAGCCGGCGATGCCCTCTTCGGAAGAAAAAATAAGGAAGGCAACAAGGGCGGCGCTTGAGCTTGCGGATAGGGAAGGATTCAGAGTTATAGCTTTTCCGGGTATGGGAACGGGTGTGGGCGGAGTTCCCAAAAAGATAGCGGCGAAGGCGATGGTTGAGGAAATTAGAAATTTCAACGCTAAGAACCTTGAAAAGGTTATTCTTGTTGATATAGACGAGGAAATGGTAAAAGCATGGGAAGAAGTTTTGGGCTTGCGTTAATTTTATTAATTCTTCCCCTACTTTCTTTTTCAGAAGAGATTATTCTTTACGCTATAGTCAAGGGAAGGGTGGAAAGGGTTTTCGTAAAGGAAGGTGAAAAAGTCAGGAACGGAGATATTCTTTTGAAAATTTCCGCAGAGCTCTACGATGCAAAAATAAGGGAACTGGAGGCGAGGTTAAAAAAACTTGAAGTTGATAGATGGAAAAAGGAAAGAGATTACAAAAGGTATAAGGAGATGTTTGAGAGGGATTTACTCGCGGAAAGTATTCTTGAGGAAAAGGAGGCGGAACTGAGGAGGGTTGAGTATCAAATTCAAGAGGTAAAGGCTCAAATAGAAAGTTTAAAGATTCTGAAGAAGTATACGGAAATAAGAAGTCCGGTAAACGGAAGGGTAAAGAGAATTCTGGTAAGGGAAGGAGTTCACATAAACGGTGAGTTAATCCCCCAAAAGGTTATAGTCCTACAGCCCTAAGACATCAAACATGGTATAAAATCCCGCTTCCCTTCCCTTTATCCATTTTGCCGCTTCTATCGCTCCCTTTGCAAATGTATCCCTTGAGGAAGCCCTATGGGTGAGTTCAAGCCTTTCCCCGAATCCCAGAAAGAATACCGTATGGTCTCCGACGACATCTCCGCCTCTTAGCGCCATAACCCCAATCTCGTCATCGCTCCTCGGAGCGTGCCCTTCCCTTCCGTGGACAATTTTTTTCCTCCCCAGGGTCTCGGAAAGTATCCGAGCAAGCTTTACCGCTGTTCCGCTCGGTGCATCCTTTTTAAACCTGTGGTGTATCTCCATGATTTCCGCGTCAAAGTTCTTATCCCTTAGAACACTGGCTGCTATCTCAACGAGCTTAAAAAGAAGATTTACCCCTAAGCTCATGTTCGGTGAAAGGAGTATAGGGGCTTCCTTTGAGAGTTCTTTTATTTCTTCAATTTCCTTATCCGTAAAGCCAGTAGTTCCTATAACCGAAGCCTTTTTCTCAAGGGCTGTTAGCTTTGCATGACCTACCGCCGCTGTCGGATTTCCCGAAAACTCAATTACAACGTCCCCGTGAGGAAGAACTTCCTCCAGTCTGCTCGTGAGGGGTTTTCCTTTGAGCTCTTCCTTCCCGAGAGCTTCCCCGAGGTCAAGTGAGGGTATGCAGTCCGGGTGCTCTACACCTCCTACCACTTCCACTTCCTTATCCTGAAGTGAAAGCTCAATAATCCTTCTTCCCATTCTGCCGAGAGCGCCGCAGACTATTACCTTTACCATTAAGTTCCTTCCTCCTCTCCGAATATAAGCTTTTCAAGCTCATCAACCGCCTCGGAAGCTTGCTCCGGGGGAACAACGGAGGGGTAAATTGCAACCCTTACACCTTCTTTGAAAAGGAAGCGGGCTATAATGTCTTGGAGTTTTTCAAGTTCTTCGGGTGTGAGGTCTGTTCTTATGCTCTCTTCTACGCTCGGTTTGTCGGTGACAAAGAAACCGACCAAGGCAAAGGGAACGGCAACGTATTTTTTTTCTTCCATAATATCCTCCTGTTTATATGATAGTGCTTAAAAGGGCTTTTCGGGAACTTTTTCCCAGTCCTTTAGGAATCTCTCAAGGCCTATGTCGGTAAGCGGGTGTTTGAAGAGCTGTTCCATCACTTTAAAGGGCATGGTGCATATGTCGGCACCTATTAAAGCGGCCTCAAGGACGTGCATAGGGTGTCTTACGCTTGCGACTATTATTTCCGTATCAAACTCGTAGTTTGAGAATATTGTTTTAACTTCCTCAATTAGTTTCATACCATCACCGCTTATATCGTCTATTCTTCCTACGAAGGGAGATACGTAAGAAGCTCCCGCCTTTGCAGCAAGAAGGGCTTGCGTAGGTGAAAAAACGAGGGTTACGTTCGTAGGTATACCTTCGCTTTCAAGGGCTTGAACCGCTTTAAGTCCTTCCGGAGTGAGGGGTATCTTCACCACAACGTTTTCCCCGAGCTCAGCAAGCATCTTTCCTTCCCTTATCATTCCTTCAGCGTCCAAGGATACCGTTTCAAGACTTACGGGCCCCTCAACAATTTCAAGGATTTCTTTTACTACTTCCTTAAAAGGCCTTCCCGTTTTTGATATAAGGGTGGGGTTTGTTGTAACACCGTCAAGAATTCCCCACTCCATAGCTTTTTTAATTTCTTCAATATTTGCGGTGTCTAAGAAAAACTTCATCTTCTCTACCTCCTTTAGCTAATTATTATGTAGTTGTAGTCTTCCCTTCTCCTGATTAGGCTCACCTCACCCCTATCAACAAGAACCTCCGCAGCTCTCGGCCTCACGTTGTAGTGCGATGACATAGCAAAGCCGTAAGCTCCCGCCGAGAAAACAACAAGGTAATCGCCCCTCTCTGATTTTTGAATATCTCTGTCAAGAGCGAGGAAATCTCCCGTTTCGCATATGGGTCCCACAATATCCGCTTTTACGCTTCCGCGGTCTTTTAGAACGGCGGGAACGATGTGATGGTAAGCGTTGTAAATTGCGGGTCTTATGAGGTCATTCATTCCCGCATCAACTATTATAAAGTGCTTGCCCCCTTTGTCTTTTGTAAACTGAACCCGGGTTATAAGAAATCCGCCGTTTCCCGTTATTGACCTTCCCGGTTCAAGAACGAGTTTCGCCTCTATATCGGAAATGTAAGGTTCTATGGCTCTCTTCAGGTCTTCGGGACTCGGCTCTTTATCCTCGGGTTTGTATTTTATTCCGAGACCTCCTCCTATGTCCAGATACCTTATATTGAAACCCTTATTTGTAAGCTCACGGTATAGGTTTACAACCTTTTCCACGGCTTCTTTGTAAGGGGATATATCAAGTATCTGGGAGCCTATATGGGTATGTATGCCTATGACCTCTACGTTCTTAAATCTTGAGGCGTATTCGTAAACATCGGGAGCTTCTTTTATATCTATGCCGAACTTGCTCTTTTGCATTCCCGTTGCTATATAAGGGTGGGTTTTGGGGTCAACGTCCGGGTTTACCCTTACCGATATTCTTACTTTTTTCCCCAACTTTTGGGCAAGCTCGTTTAATACCTCTATCTCCTGCTTGCTTTCAACGTTAAACATAAGGATGTCCGCATTTATAGCTTCCGTTAATTCTTTCTCCGTTTTTCCTACGCCTGCGTAAACTATCTTATCGGGTGATATACCCGCCTTTAGTGCTACGTAAAGCTCTCCGCCCGATACTATGTCCGCTCCCGCTCCGAGCCTTCCCAGAAGCTCCACTATACGCGGATTGAAGTTCGCCTTTATGGCGTAGCATATAAGTGCATCGGGAAAGGCTTGTTTATATGCATTGAAGCGGTCCCTTATATAGCTTGCACTGTAAACGTAAAGGGGTGTTCCGAACTCCTTCGCGAGTTCATAAAAGGAAACACCTTCTATGTGAAGCTCTCCGTTTTTATACTCAAGGTAGGGGTTATACTCCTTTATCAGCTCCATAGAAAAGAGATTTTACAGTATATTTTTAAGCTTTCGCTCCTCTAAAAACTTCTTTCTTACCTTTTTAAAAAACTCTCTTACCGCGGTATGCCTGTAGTCAGGGTATGTCCAGTATAGGGGTCTGAAAGCTCCGTAAACGTAAAGAAGTTCTACCTCTGCATAAATTTCCCTGGAAAGGTATATTCTTGCACCTCTTCTCTTGTGAGAAGCTAGAATTAATTGAGTTTCATCCAAATATCCCGGGTCTAAGTTAACGGTTCTGTTTCCTCTTACGGAAAGCTCCTTTTCCACTTCCATGGATTTAAGTTTTATATCAACAAGCTGACCCTTATCTTTTAAATCCCGAAGGGAAAGGTAAAGCTTTTTTAACGGTTTTCCCATTTCTCTTCCGTAATAGTTTTCTAAAAAGTTAAAGTAAAATTCTTCGGAAATTAAATCAATTTTCCCGAAGTGTCTTTCAATTTCCTCCAAAGCCCTTTTTAAATTCTCCCTATAGTTCTCGTTGTAAAGAATTGAAAAAGTAAATTTAGCTAAGTCCATAGAAATATACATTAGGATTAAACTAATAGGTATGAAGAAAATTTTAAGCGTTTTACTGTTTTTGTTTACGGCTTTTGCTTATCCCCTTAGCCCTTCGGAAGAAAGTAGGCTCCTCAAAGACATAGCTGAAATAAAGGCTACCTTAAAAACCTTTATGGAACAAACGGATAAAAGGTTTGAAGATGTTAATA
>CAYRMG010000038.1:0-11524 GCA_964425585.1 uncultured Aquifex sp.
TTCTAAAGGTTAGTTTTTAAATACTCATTCTTATATCTTACGTAGTTCTCAGCGGATTCCTCTATAAGCTTTATCTCTTCTTCCTTCAGTTCTCTAACAATTTTTGCGGGAACGCCTGCAACAAGAACACCCGAGGGGATTTTCTTGTTAGGTGTAACGAGCGCTCCCGCACCTACAAGAACGTAATCTTCTATCTCAACACCGTCCATAATCGTCGCTCCCATTCCCACGAGGATGTTGTTATGAAGAACGCATCCGTGAAGGATTACCCCGTGTCCCACCGTTACATTATCCCCTATTATTGTAGGATGAGTGTCATGGGTTACGTGAACTACGCAATTATCCTGTATATTCGTTCTCTTCCCTATTCTTATGTAGTTAACATCCCCTCTTATAACGGTTCCCCACCATATACTTGAGTCTTCTCCTATTTCAACATCTCCTATTACAACTACGTTGTCCGAGAGGTATACGCTTTCGTGTATTTTCGGGTATTTTCCTTTATACCCCCTTACTATAGCCATATTTTTTATTATGGAGCTCTTCAGCATACGTATGCGTGCTCAAAAGGAAGGAAAACATATTTCCGGGGCGGAAAGATTAGTCTCAAAAGAAGAGATTGAAGAAACGGTAAGGGAACTCCTGAGAAGACCAAAAGAATACGATTTTATGAGTATAAAGGTGGAAAGGGTAAAAAATATTCTGGAGGTTCCCTTTAGCCTTAAGATAAGCTCATACGAATTTGAAAGCGTTAAGAAGGCAAGGGATTTCGCGGTTAAAAAGCTTACGGAAGAGGGTATAAAGGAGAATCTGGCAAAAAAAGCCGTTGAGATTCTTGCAAGGGGTGCAAACCCTTCGGGTGGAAATATGAGGGGAGCTGTTCTGATGGATGTAGAAACAGGGGAAAGGCTTGAACCCGACAAAAGCAGAGGAATAAGAACGGTAAACTTTGACTGGAAAAACCGCAGAAAAATAACGGAAATTCTCTTAAAAGGGGGATACACCCTCAGAACAGTTGACGCTCTAGCTCTTACGATGAAAAACCTTTACTGCGGAGTGATAGCGGAGCTTTGCTGGAGTGATGACCCTAATTACACAATCGGATACGTTTCGGGGAAAAAAATAGGTTATGTCAGGATAAATCCCCTAAAGAGGGAGGGAGACCCTCTCGGAGGTAGGGTTTACTTTGTGAAAAAGGAAAAGCTCAGTGAACTCATTGAGTGTCTTGAAAAAAAGGCTATTCTCATAGATTGGGGAGATGATTTCTGACATACACCGAATAGGGAAAATGTAAAAAATTATTAGTGGAAAAAAATTAAAAAGGAGGTGAAAAAGATGGCAACCGCTGCAGAGGCACAAGTTTTTACACAAGATATTTTAAGGGATAAGAATATACTTGAAAAGTCAACGGGACAACCTCCCAAGGAGATAAAGGTAGAGGGTGAAGAACTCATTATAGTAAAAGAAAGCGGAGAGGAAAAAATCCCCTTGAAATCCCTGAGAGGAAAGGCCATATACACCCGTCTTACCACGGGTATATCGGAGTTTACAGAACCTATATACGTTTAAACCTCTTCCTTCATCCTTTCTATTAATTCTTTTACAACTTCTTCAACTTCTTTATCCCCTTCGGGGGATACGATTACTATCTCTCCGTTTTTATCGTATGCGTATCCGTAAAGCCTAAGTTCTTTTACGTCATTCTCAAGTGCAACCTTTGTAGTTCTTGAAAAGAATTTTTCCAGGCTTTCTTTATCTTTTGGATTTACCTCTTGTTCAAATATATCAACGGATTCCTCATCAACATCCCCTTCCTTAGGAATAAAGATAGCGTAAATAACGAGCTCACCCTCCGGATTTTCCTTTTCCATAAAGAACTTAAAGAGTTCTTCCACTTTCTGCCTCATCTGGTGTCTTATGCTCATCTCGTCGCCTCCTTTTTATTCATTAAATACTCGTGTATATATTTGGCGGCTTCCTTTCCATGAGCTAGAGCAACGACAACCCTGTCGCCTCCGTTTATAACATCCCCTCCCGCAAATACACCTTCAAGGTTTGTTTCATACCTCTCGTTAACCTCAATTGTTCCCCACTTTGTTGTCTTGAGGCCGCTTCCTTCGTATGCCACCGGATTGGGTCTCTGGCCTATAGCGAAGATAACCGAATCACACTCTATTACGTGTTCCGAGTTGGGAACGGGAACGGGTTTCGGCCTTCCGCTTTCATCGGGTTCCCCGAGCTCCATCTTTATACACTTTATCCCGACCACCTCTCCTTTTTCGTTCCCTATTATTTCAACGGGCTGGGTAAGCCAGTGAATTATAACCCCGTCCTCCATAAGGTGATCCCACTCTTCCTGCCTTGCGGAAGAGGTTTCCCTTGTCCTTCTGTAAACCACGTGAGTCTCAACGCCGAGCCTTCTCGCTGTTATGGCACAATCAACCGCAGTAAATCCCCCGCCTATTATTACGGTTCTTTTCCCGAGTTCAACGGGAACACCCTTTTTCGGAAACTCACTTGCCTTATACAGGTTTACCCTCATAAGGAAGTCTATGGCGGAATAAACTCCCTTTAAGTGGTCTCCCGGAAGTCCGAGCTTACCCCTTCCCGCTCCTACCGCTATGAATACAGCGTCGTATTTTTCCCTTAACTCATCAAGGGTTATAGTCTTTCCGACGAGGTATCCGTAAAAGAACTTTATACCCATCTTCTCAAGTCTCTTTATCTCCCACTCTATTATTTCCTTATCAAGCCTAGCACTCGGGATACCGTAATACATTACCCCGCCCGGTTTGGGAAGTGCCTCGTAAACGTGAACTTCGTGTCCTTTCTTTGCAAGCTCGTAGGCACAGCTGAGTCCCGCGGGACCGGCTCCTACTACCGCAACTTTCATTCCCGTGGGGGGGTCTTTTTCTATCTCAACCTCTATGCCGGAAATCCTTATAAAGTCTCCGACGAACTTCTCAAGGGCACCTATCGCAACGGGAAGTCCCTTATTTTTCCTGTTTCTTACGGTATCGTAGTAAAGTATACAGCTTCCCTCGCACTGCCTTTCCTGAGGGCAAACCCTTCCGCATATTGATGGAAATATATCGGATTCTATGATAACTTTATAGGCTCCCACAAGGTCTCCTTCCGTTATCTTTTTTATGAACCCCGGTATATCAACGTGGACGGGGCATCCCTTTATACACCTCTGGTCAGCATCCTTACAAAATAAGCACCTTTGAGCTTCATCAAGTGCCAGGTTTACGGAATATCCGAGCTCATACTCCCTGAAGGTTTTTACCCGTTCCTCGGGGGGAAGGGTAGGCTCTTTATTGCGGTCAAGATACCTTATCTTCTTTGCCATAAGGTAAGATAATAACTGTTTATTTGGGATAATCAAGTTATGGAATCATTGAAGATAGCTCTTGAAGGATTTGTTGAGTCTTACGGTTATCTCGGTATATTCCTTATTGCCTTTACGGAGAGCATAATCCAACCTATTCCTCCGGATCCATTCATAAGCGGTGCTGCGGCTCTGGGGTTGAATCCCTTGATGTCCGCAATTGTTGCAACCTTAGGCAGTGTGTCGGGAGGAGTTACCGCTTACTTTCTCGGAAAGCTTTTCGGTGAGCCTTTGGCACAGAAGCTTCTGGGAGAAGAGAAGTTCTTAAAGGCTGAAGCCCTTTACAATAGATTCGGGACATTTGCGGTTATAATTGCAGGGCTTACACCAGTCCCCTATAAGGTTTTTTGCTGGCTTTCGGGTATTCTTGAGTTTGAACTTTGGAGATTTGTAGTTGCAAGTGCTATAAGCAGGTTCCTCAGATTCTTTCTCTTTGCCCTTTTCGGTCAAGCTATCGGGAATTTTCTTTAAGCTCCTTAAAGAGTTCTATGTATTTATCAACCGTTCGTTCTATTGAAAAGTTTCTCGCGGTTTTTACCGCTTTTGTTGAAATCTCCTTCTTTTTCTCTTGAGGGAGTTTTAAAGCGAGCAATATCTTTCGTGCGAGCTCCTCGTGGTCTCCCACCTTTACCATAAAGCCGTTTACTCCGTCTTTAAGGTATTCGGGAATACCTCCCGCATTCGTTGAAACAACAATTCTCCCCGTTGCCATTGCCTGGAGAAGTGCTCCCGCTATACCCTCGGAAAATGAAGCCATTATAAATATATCCGCTCCCTGGAGAAGTCTATCTATATCCTTTCTGAAGCCCAGCCCTAAGCATTTTCCTTCAAGCCCGTATTTTCTAAAAAGCTTATGAGCTTCTTCGGAATCCGTATCCAGTCCTACGAAAACCATCTTGAAGTTTCTAAAGGGGAGTTTTTTTAAAGCTTTCAGTATTACTTCCTGTCCCTTTCTCCAGGGTTGCCAGTTGGCAACGTTTATAAAGAGGTATTCGTCTTCCTTTACACCGAGCTCTCTCCTTACTTCCTCTCTCAGTTCCGGTCTCGGGTAAAATCTGTTTAGCTCTATACCGCTTTGAATTACCGTGAGTTTATCCCTGAATATGTTTCTTTCTCTTAAAATATCTGCCACGTGCCGGGAAACAACAACTATCCTGTCAGCCCAGCTATATTTAAAAAGCCTTGATAGAAAACCCGGAATAAAACCCGAACGTCTGAGGGCTATTATTTTGGGCTTTTTCTTGATTCCCAGCGTTGCGAAAAGAACGTAATCCATCGCATGAGAAGAGTGGGCTATCACAAAGTCGTAATTGTTTTCCTTTATTATATTTCTGAGTCTCAAAATGTTCATTGGATTGAAGCGAGAACCTCCTCCTTTGAAGTCCTCAAAAAAGTGAATCTTTACGGGTGTTCCTTTGAGCTTTTCCGCCATATACTCGTATTGAAAAGATAAAGCTATATGGCTTTCTACCCCTTTAAGGGCTAAGTATTTCGTTATCAGATAAGTTTGTTCCTTAGTTCCGCACCATCCGATACCGTCTATTACGTTGAGAACCTTAAACATTAAGAAAAGATTTTAAGAAGGGAGGAAAAGGATTACGCCTGCTTTACGAGTTCTTTAGCAGGCTTAAATGTGAGAACTTTTCTTGCGGGAATCTCTATAACGTCACCCGTTCTGGGATTTCTTCCTTTTCTTGCCTTTCTTACGGAAACCTTGAAGGTGCCGAGTCCGGGAATTCTAAGCATTTCTTCCCTTTCAAAGAGCTCGTGAATAGCCTCTACAAATGCCTTAAGAGCAGCATCCGCCTCTTTTTTTGTAATTCCGGCTTTTTCGGCCATTTTTGCTATCAGCTCCGCTTTTGTCATCTTCGCACCTCCCTTTGGATTTTTGTTAGTTTAATTTTATACTCAACCTGCTAATTTGGAAAGAACTTTTTTATATCCTTCAAGAAGGTCTCCGAGGTCAAACCTAAATCTATCTTTATCCAATTTTTCCCCCGTTGATTTATCCCACAATCTCATACTGTCGGGTGTTATCTCATCAACTATTGCAAGGGAACCGTCGGGAAGCCGTCCGAACTCAAGCTTAAAATCAACCAAAAGAATTCCCTTTTTTGAGAATAAATCCTTTAAAATCTCGTTAACCTTTAAAGCAATTTTTTCCATTTCGGGGATAAGTTCAACAGGTGCAAGACCCAAGAGCTTTATATGATTTATGCAAACCATGGGGTCGTGAAGTTCATCACTCTTCATAAAGAACTCAACAAGGGGTTCCTTTAGAGGCGTGCCTTCCTTTATACCGTATCTTTTTGTAAAGCTACCCGCGGATAAATTCCTTACAACCACCTCAACGGGAAAACGCTCAGCCTTCCACACCAGAATATCCCTGTCCGAAAGTTTCTTAATGAAGTGGGTTTTTATACCTTTTTTTTCAAGAATCTCAAAGATTAGGGATGTAATCTCAGCGTTCGTTGAACCTTTTCCCTTTATTTCTTCCTTTTTAATGCCGTCAAAAGCGGTTGCCGTATCCTTAAACTCAAGAATCACCTTATCGGGCTCGGGTGTCTCGTAAACGATTTTTGCCTTCCCTTCGTAAAGTTTCCTTACTTTCTCCATTTCACTTAATTTTAAAGGTAAATTCCTTACCGTTCAGTTCAACCAAAATAAAATCGGGAAGACCTTCGTAGTTATCGTGTTTCCCGTTTCTATCAAGGGCGTAAAATCTCAAGCTGTTAAATCTTCCCTTTTGTATAAGCTTATCCTCCTCGTAGAAGTCAAGACTACCCGAGGGATACGGAAATTCATAGGTGTATAAGGTTCCTTCTTCAAATATGTAGGCTTTCTTTACAACTCCTTTAAAGAACTCCCCTCCGCTTGTTTCAAGGAAAAGCTCACTTCCCCCTTTGAGAAGCACCTTTCTTGCACCCGTGAGGGCTCTTTTCATCTCCCAAAAGAGTGTTATCTCCCTTTTAAGATTTTCGGAGTTCTTTATACCGCTCAGTGATGAACTGACAGCCCTTGAGAAGGAAAGGGTAAGCAGTGTAAATATAAGGGATAAAATCGTGAGAACGATTAAAACCTCTACAAGGGTGAAGGCTTCAGAAGTGCTTCCAGCCTTTCGGCTTTGTAAGTCTCCCGTCAATGTAAACACCTTCTCCTTCCTCAACGTATCCTATTTCGGTCATATCAAGGAAGGGATTCCACGAGGATTTGGGATGTGTGAAGAGAAGCTGGTAGTCCTCTCCTCCTACGAGAGCGTATTCCAGGGGATTTTTTCCGTATTTCTCACAAAAAAGCTTTAGTTCCCTTGATAGGGGAAGTTTGTCGGTATTTATGTTTAACCTTACCCTGCTCCTTTTTGAGAGATGCCATGCATCTGAAAGGAGTCCATCGCTTATATCCATACTGGCATTTGCATACTTTTGTATATGTTTTACGTAGTCTATTCTTGCGGTAGGTCTAAGATGTCTTTCAATAAGCGCAAGCTCAAAGGGTTCGTATTCCCTTTTATTCATAAGAATGAGCTCAAGACCCGCCCTTGAATCTCCGAGCGTTCCCGATACAAAAAGACTATCCCCGGGTTTTGCCCCCTTTCTTCCCACGAACCTTTCAGTTTCCCCTACGAGAAAAAGGGATATACTTACTTTTCCAAGTTTTGATATATTCCCCCCGACTATCTCACAGTTGTAAAAGGTGCACGCCCTTTTCATACCGGCGTATATCCTCTCAACGTATGTGAGCTCAAGCTCCTCGGGAACATTCAGGGAAACGAGCATCCACTTGGGATATCCGCCGTTTGCAACGACATCACTCACATTCACGCTTACAGCCTTCCAGCCGACAGCTTCGGGAAGGTATTCCCTTAGAAAGTGAACTCCTTCCGTCATGGTATCGGTTGTGAGTAGCAGTGTATTTTTACCGAGTTTAACAGGTGCTGTGTCATCCCCTATTATATCGGTAGAAAGTAGACTTTTTAGTCTATCTATTAGGCCGAACTCTCCCACCTCTTTTATCCTCATTTTTCCACCTTCTCCTCTTGGAGTTTTACCACAATTACTTCCTTTACCTTGTTTTTCTCAACCTCGTTGACTATAAACTTGTATCCGTCAAACACAAACTCGTCACCCTTTTTCGGAACCCTTCCCAAGTTAGCCATTATAAAACCGCTTACCGTATCATACTCATACTCTTCGGGGAGTTCTATTCCCAGCCTCCGGGCAAGTTCGTCTATGTTAACGGAACCGCCTACCTTGTAGGTATCGGAGGATATCTTCTCAAGGGTTTTTTCCTCCTCGTATTCCTCTGGTATGTCTCCTACAATCCACTTGAGAACGTCGTAAAGGGTAATCACTCCCGATACAACGCCGTGTTCGTCAACAACAACAGCAAGCTTTACCTTGGTTTTTCTGAGCTCATTGAGAAACTTTGCAAGCGTCATAACCTCGGGAATCACGAAGGGCTCCTTCGCAAACTCTTTTAGCTTTCTTTCCTTGTTCAATTGAACGGGTAAGAGTTCCTTTACGTGGATAACTCCCGTTAAATTATCAAGAACATCCTTGTATACGGGTATCTTGCTGTGTGCCTTCTCCTTTATAAGCTGTATTACTTCCCCAACCTTCTTATCTTCCGGAAGTGCAAAGATGTAAGGCCTCGGGGTCATTATCTCCTTTACGAGAACTTTATCAAGCTCAAGAACTCTCTCAACCATTACCTTTTCCTGAATGTCAAACTCTCCCGACTCAAGACCTTCCTCTATAAGCCCGAGGAGTTTATCCTCGGTAAGCTTGTAGGCTTCTTCTTTTACCTCTATACCCATTTTCCTGAGAAGCCCCTGAACGGGGAGAATCAGTATGAATCTGATGGGTGTGATGAGAAGATGAAACACGTAAAAAACTGGAGCGTAAAGTATGGCAAGCCTGTCCGCTATGGGAAGGACTACATTTTTCGGTATCGTCTCTCCGAACAGAAATATAAGCGCTGAAGAAAGAATTACGGATAAAAAGGCTCCCTTTTGCCCGAATGTCTCAACGAATAATTTAGTTCCGTAGGAAGATATGAATATATTTACTATCTCGTTTCCGATAAGTATGGATATGAGAACCTCTTTAGGCTTTGAGAGGAGATACATAAGAATCTTGTAAAAGCGAGAGTTTGAAAACTTCATTAAAAGGGGTTTGCTTACGCTAAAGAAAACAACCTCCGAAGAGGCAAAAAATCCCGAAGCAAAAAGCAAAAATAAAAACACAAGAACGTCAGTATAGATTGCAGTAGACGACTCTTCCATCTACCTCCGACCTCCGTAAGGTTTTTTTACACTCATCAAAGGCCTCGGGGCATCTCGGATAAAAGGGACATCCCTCTTCGGGAATGGTGTATTCTTCCTCGCTCACATCATAATCCTCTTTCCTTTCCTTCGGATGCCTTGCGGGGATGCTGTTGAGCAGAAAACGGGTATAAGGATTCAGTGGATTTTTCAAAACCTCTTCTTTTTTTCCTATCTCCATAAGGACACCGCCGTATAAAACTGCAACCCTGTCCGCTATCTTTTCAACAACCCTTATATCGTGGGTAATAAAGAGAAAGGATATACCCTTTTTATTGAGCGCTTTAAAGAGCTTTAAAACTTCATCTTGAACCGAAACGTCCAAAGATGCGGTAGGCTCATCCGCTACTATGAGTTTCTGATTAAGGACGATAGCTCGTGCTATCGCAACCCTTTGAGCTTGACCGCCGGAAAGCTGCAAAGGTCTTTTTTCAAGAACATCTTCGGAAAGACTTACTTTTTTAAGGGCATCTAAGACCCTGCTTTTCCTGTCCTTTTCACCGTGAACTATGAGAGGCTCTTCTATGATTTCTTTTACCTTCATTCGGGGATTTAAAGAGGTTCTCGGGTCTTGAAACACTACGGAAACGAGCCTTGTATACTCCTTACCCATGCTGAATATATCCCTTCCCTTAAACAGGACGTTTCCGGAAGTCGGTTTTTCAAGTCTGAGGATTATCTTTCCGAGGGTGCTCTTTCCCGAACCGCTTTCTCCCACAAGAGATAAAATCTCACCTTCGTAAATTTTCAGGCTTACTCCTTTTAACGCTTTTATCTCCCTCCTTGAAAAGAAACCTTTCTTTACCCTGTAGACCTTCGTAAGAGAATTTATCTCAAGAAGCGTCCCCATTAAATCGTTTTTGAGAAGCTTACCTCCTTCTTTTTTCGGAGATGTGCATCAAAAACCATAGCAACGTTCCTGATAAGCAGTCTTCCAACGGGCAGAATTCTTATCCTGTCCTCCTCAATCTTTATAAGTCCGTCTTCCTCCATTTCCCTTAGTTCCTCAAGTTCTCTTTCAAAGTATTCTTTAAAGTTTATGGAGAACATCTTCTCTATCTTCCCGAACTCAACACCCAGATTACACATTATATCCATTATGACTTCCCTTCTTATGAAGTCGTCCTCATTAAGGACGTATCCCCTAAAGACGGGAATTCTTCCTTCATCAACGGTTTTGTTGTAATCCCTGAGGGTTTTCCAGTTTTGGAAGTAAGAATCGTAAAGCATACCTATAGATGTTGCACCGAACCCCAAGAGCTCAACACCTTTTTTTGTAGTGTATCCCTGGAAGTTTCTCCAGAGCTCTCCCTTTTTCTGTGCTACTGCAAGCTCGTCATGGGGTTTTGCAAAGTGATCCATACCTATGTAAACGTATCCCGCGGACTGGAAGCGATCTATAACCATCTCAAGAATCCTCAGTTTTTCCTCGGGAGAAGGCAATGCTTCCTTAGGAAGCAGTTGTTGGTGAGGTTTAATTTGGGGGATATAGGCAAAGCTGTATGTCGCAATCCTGTCGGGATTTAGCTCTATAACTTTCTCAACAGTCTCCTCAAAACTTTCCTTAGTCTGGTAGGGAAGTCCGTATATGAGGTCAACGTTTATGCTTTCAAAGCCCGCCTCCCTTAACTTTTCCATTTTTTCCTTTATAAGTTCATAGGGTTGTATCCTGTTTACAACTTGCTGAACTTTCGGATTTAAATCCTGTATTCCCATGCTTACCCTGTTAAAGCCAACTTCCTTTATAGCCTTTATCTGTTCATCGGTAAGGTATCTCGGGTCAAGTTCTATGGATATTTCGGCATTTTCGTCTATAGGAAACCTTCTTTCTATTTCTCCGAAAAACCTTTTTATTTGCTCGGGACTCAAGTAGTTGGGAGTTCCTCCACCCCAGTGGAGTTGTATAACCTTTCTATCTTTGTCTATATATTGGGATACCAAATCCATTTCCCTGTAAACTCTCTCAAGGTAGGGCTCCTCTATACCTTTTCTGTGGGATATTATCACATTGCATCCGCAGTAAAGACATCTCTGTTCACAGAAAGGTATATGGAAGTAAAGGGATAGTGGCGTTTTCCTTTCGTTGCTCTTTATGAGCCTATTAATATATTCTTCCGCACCGAACCTTTCGGAAAACTCCGTGGCGGGAGGATAGCTCGTATAACGGGGTCCCGGCCTGTCATACTTTTTAATAAGCTCCTTGTTAAACTCCGCTTTCATTATGAGAATTAATATAAGTTTTCCTGACTTGCGGGAAAGGTGAAAGAAGATAGCTTTATCCTCCGCATACGTCTATCTTTAATTCCTATGAGGATAGAAAACTTCTTTTCTCCTCCGATAAGGTTAAAAACTACAAGGGAAAAACATATAAAAGGTGATTTTTACTCTTTCATTAAGAGGGATGAAAGGAAGATAAGTTTTTCTCCGCTAAACTTCTATGCATCTCCTATAAAAAGAGAGGTAAGTAAAGCTTATATAAAAGAAATTGCGAGGAAGAAAGCGGAAAAATACGGTGTTCCCTTGAATATAGTTCTTGCGATAATTGAGCAAGAAAGCGGTTTTAATCCTAAAGCTTATAACAGAAACAGGGACGGAAGTGAAGATATAGGCTTGATGCAGATAAATTACAAACACAACAAAAGACTTATGAAGGAATACGGTGTAAACTCTCCGGAGGAACTTTACGACGTTGAACTTAACGTAGAACTCGGTGTGAGAATTCTCTTTGAGAATTATAAACGCTTCGGAAGCTGGGAGCTTGCTATAAAGGCTTACAACGGAATAAGATCCGATAACTGGGAATACGTAAA
>CAYRMG010000039.1:0-11510 GCA_964425585.1 uncultured Aquifex sp.
ATAAAGGAAATTCAGAAGAAATTACTCAAGGCGAATAAAGGGTAGTATATCTTTAAGGTCTATGTATCTATCCGCAGCGTTTACGAGCTCTAGGGAAGAGCTTTCCCTTGTTGATACACATATGACTTCCTTTCCGAAGTTTCTCAAGGTGTAGACGAGTCTTTCAAAGTCGCTGTCTCCCGAACAGAGTATAGCGGTATCGTAGTTGTCCTTAGTGAGTAGCATATCAATGGCTATATCAACATCAAGGTCTCCTTTTAGCGTTCCGTCCTTTAGCTGTTTAACGGGTTTTTTTACCACGGTCACTCCGCTGAAAGCAAGAAGCTTTAAAAACTTTTCTTGTTTTTCATCCTCTTCCTTGTATGCCAGATAAAAAAATACGTTGTATATGTCATAATCCTTTTTAAAGAAGTTTATGAACTTTATTATGTCTATTTTTGCGTTCAAAAAATTCTTTTGAATGAAGTATAAATTTGTTCCATCTATGAATATTCCCGCTCTTCTTTTCATTCTTCATCACCGACTATATACCACACCCTTATACCCGCGGACACGTGAGCATTCCTCTGCCATATGGTTTCAACGTTTATAACTTTAACCCTGTTTAGCTTTATCCACTCATTTACTTGCTTTTCCAGTAAATCTTCAAGCGTTTCATCTATAAAAGGAGCTGTTTTTCTATAAAAATCCTTAAATTTTATTTCCATAATTTAACCTCCTTCAGGTTATTTCCTCCCTTTCTTCCTCTTCTTCTTCGGGGGGAACCGCAACAGCTACCCTTGCAGGTCTCAAAACCTTGTCGTGTATAAAATAACCTTTTCTTATAACCTTAATAACCGTATTGGGAGGGACGTCTTTAGTTTCTACCCTTTCAACCGCTTCCGCAACATACGGGTCAAACTCCTTACCTTCTATCTGAATCTCTTTTATTCCGTATTTCTCAAAAATCTTTTTCATTTCGGAATAAATCATCTCAACTCCCAGCACTAAGGATTTAACGTCCTGGGATTTTCTTGCAAACTCAAGAGCTCTCTCAAAGTTGTCCATTATCTCAAGAAGGTCGTATGCAAACTTCTCATAACAATACTTTCTTTGTTCCTCTAAATCCCTTCTGTATCTCTCTTTCAGGTATTCAATCTCCTTCTGAAGCTCCGCAACCCTTAAGTTTGAGTTCTTTGCAACATTTTCCAGTTTTTTTACCTTTTCTTCCAGCTCTTTTTCCCTTCTCTTTAACTCTTCAAGCTCCTTTTCAAGCTCTTTTTCTTCTTTTTTAACTTCCTTTTCTTCCATTTTTAACCTCCTCAGGACTTATTAATGACTTCCCACTCGGTTATGAGCTGTTTACCCCTTACGAAATGGCTTCTTAATCTTAAATGTAATAAATTCTTTAATTTTTTAAATCCTTCGCCTCCCACAAGGGTTGGAACATTTTCACCCCCTACTATAACGGGAAGATGTATAAGTCTAATCTCGTCAACGTATCTCCTTCTTACAAACTCCCAGTTTATTGAAGCTCCTCCCTCAACCATAAGGGATTTTATTCCCCTCCTGTATAGTTCGGGAAGAAGTAAGTCAAAATCAACGAGTTCGTCTCCTGCAACGATTACCTCAACACCTTTTTCTTTAAGTTTTTCAAGTCTTTCTTTGGGAGCCCTTTGGGTCGTCGCTACTATCGTATTTGCTTCTTTTACGTTTAATACATTTGCATCCATCGGAATGTTTGCGGTTGAACAGGGTATCACCCTTACGGGATTTTTACCCTTTGCATACCTCACCGTAAGACTGGGATTATCCGTTCTTACGGTTTCACACCCTACCATTATCCCGTCTACCTTTGCCCTTATCTCGTGGAGATACTTGTAAGCTTCTTCGTCCATAAGGCTCATGAGCTCCTTTGAAGAAGCCCCCCTGTATAGGGTAAGCTTTCCGTCAACGCTTACTTCCGAAACGATTATTACGTAAGGTCTTTCCATAATCTTACATTTTAAACCCGAGAACTTAAAAAAATACTCATGGTTAAAATGTTAACATGTTTACAAAAATGTAAATTAACCCTTAAAAATTGCTAAAAAATTGGACGAACCTTTTCGGCACACTTTTTGCATAATAGAGTTAGGAGGAGGTAATATGAAAAAGATAGAGGCGATAATTAAACCTTTTAAACTTGATGAAGTAAAGGATGCACTGGTTGAGATAGGTATAGGCGGTATGACCGTGACCGAAGTTAAAGGTTTCGGTCAGCAAAAGGGACACACGGAGATTTACAGGGGAACGGAATACGTAATTGACTTCCTTCCGAAGGTCAAGATTGAGGTTGTGGTCAAAGACGAAGACGTAGAGAAGGTCGTTGAAACGATAATGAAGACAGCTCAAACGGGAAGGGTAGGGGACGGTAAGATATTCATAATTCCCGTTGAAGATGTCATAAGAATTAGAACCGGTGAAAGGGGTGAACAAGCTATTTAAAAATCCAATAAAGGAGGTGTAATATGCCTAAGTACACACCTGAAGAGGTTCTTGACCTCATTCAGAAGGAAGGCGTGCAGTATGTTGACCTGAGATTTTCCGACCCGTTCGGTCAGTGGCAACACCTTACTATACCCGCTTACGAGATTTCAAAGGAAACTTTTGAAAACGGAAGGGGATTTGACGGTTCGTCCATAAGGGGATGGCAATCCATAAACGAGTCCGATATGCTTGCAAAGCCCGACCCGAACACCGCATTCATAGACCCATTCATAGAACCTAAAACACTCGTTATGATATGCGATATTTACGACCCTGTTACGGGAGAAAGATACGGAAGGGATACGAGATACATAGCACAAAAAGCGGAACAATACCTCAAGCAAACGGGAATAGGCGATACCGCATACTTTGGTCCTGAAGCGGAATTCTTCATATTTGACTCCGTTGAGTTCGGAACCGCGGCAAATTATGCATTCTGGAAAGTTGACTCTGAAGAGGGATGGTGGAACAGGGAAGTGCCGTCCGGCGGATACAAGATACCCCACAAGAGAGGATACTTCCCTGCACCTCCCGTTGACAAGATGATGCAGCTAAGAAATGAGATGGTTTCCATAATGTCCGACCTCGGCATCATAGTTGAGCTCCATCACCACGAGGTTGCAACGGCGGGACAGGGAGAGATAGATATAAGGTATGACTCCCTTGTAAATCAAGCTGATAAGCTATTCCTTTACAAATACATAGTTAGAATGGTTGCTGCAAAGCACGGAAAGTATGCAACCTTTATGGCTAAGGTTCTTCCCAACGATAACGGTTCGGGAATGCACACCCACTTCTCCATATGGAAGAACGGAGAAAACCTCTTTGCGGGAAGTGAGTATGCGGGTCTCTCAAAGACAGCCCTCTACGCAATAGGGGGAATTCTCAAGCACGGTCCCGCAATAGCGGCATTTACGAATCCCACCGTAAACTCTTACCACAGGCTGGTTCCCGGATACGAAGCTCCCGTAAGACTTGCATATTCCGCAAGAAACAGATCCGCTGCGATAAGAATACCCATGTATTCTCAAAATCCCAAGGCGAAGAGAATTGAAGTAAGATTCCCCGATGCAACCTCCAACCCGTATCTTGCATTTGCGGCAATACTTATGGCGGCAATAGACGGAATAGAAAATCAAATAGACCCCGGAGAGCCTTTTGATAAGGACATATACTCCCTGCCTCCCGAAGAGCTTGAAGGAATACCCCAACTTCCCGGTTCCCTTGAGGAAGCACTCAAGGCGCTTGAAAACGATTATGAGTTCCTTCTGAAAGGAAACGTGTTCACCGAAGAGTTCCTCCAGCTCTGGATAGAGTCAAAGAGGGCTGAGATAGACGAGCTGAGATTCATACCTCACCCCAAAGAGTTTGAACTTTACTGGGACATCTAAGCCTTTTTGGTTTCTTTCCCTTTTAAAACTTTTTTTGAATAAAAAGGAGGAAGTAAAATGAGGGGACTGGGTTTATTAGGTATTAGTATACCTCTTCTTGCAAGCATACCCGTATTTGCAGCGGAAGGAAAGCTGGATACGGGAAATACGGCCTGGATGCTCACCGCATCCGCTTTGGTCGTATTCATGACCGTTCCGGGACTTGCGCTTTTCTACGGAGGGCTTGATAAAACAAAAAGCATTCTCAACACAATAGCCATGTCCTTCAGCGCCTTTGCGGTAGTCACACTCACATGGGTAATCATAGGCTACTCAATAGCCTACGGGGATGATATAGCGGGATTTATCGGAAATCCCTTCCAGTATATACTCGCTAAAGGAATAAGCGGATTAAACGATGCGGGATACCCCGCACTTCTTGACGTTATGTTCCAGCTTACCTTTGCAACTATAACCACCGCTCTGGTAAGCGGTTCATATGTGGGCAGGATGAAGTTTTCCGCATGGCTCATTTTTGCAGTTTTGTGGAGCATTATCGTTTATCCGCCGATTGCTCACTGGGTTTGGGGAGGAGGCTTTCTCGCAAATGATGGAGCTCTTGACTTTGCAGGTGGAACAGTTGTTCACATAAATGCGGGTATAGCAGGTCTTGTAGGTGCTTTAATACTCGGAAGGAGAAAGGACACAACACTCATCCCTAACAACGTTCCACTTGTAGCTCTGGGTGCAGGAATACTTTGGTTCGGATGGTTCGGATTTAACGCAGGTTCCGCACTCGCAGCAAATGAAACGGCGGTATGGGCAATGCTGAACACTACAGTGGCTACCTCAACCGCTGCACTCACCTGGATGATTATTGAATGGCTCCATGCAGGAAAGCCCACGGTTGTAGGTATATCTTCCGGTATAATAGCGGGACTCGTAGCAATAACACCCGCAGCGGGATTTGTAAACATAATCGGAGATATATTCATAGGTGCCATAGCTTCAATTCTGGCTTACTTTGCAGTGGCTGTTCTGAAGCCTAAGTTCGGATACGACGACGCTCTTGATGTATTCGGTATACACGGCGTTGCGGGTATTGTAGGTGCTATACTTACCGGTGTCTTTGCAGACCCGAATGTCGGGGGTTCGGCGGGACTCCTTTACGGAAATCCCGGACAGGTAATAGTTCAGATAAAAGGTGTTGTTGCAACAATAGTTTACTCCGGAGTGCTCACTGCTATAATACTACTTGTTGTTAAGGCTATCGTAGGACTCAGGGTATCCGAGGAGGAAGAAGTTGAAGGTATTGACTCCAGTCAGCACGGTGAAAAGGCTTATAACATCTGAAGGAGGTAGTGTTATGAAAAAATCTCTCTTGCTCCTTTCCCTCTTTGCCGTCTCTTCCATATCCTTGGCGGAAGAAAAGAAGTTCAACGTAGTTTCTTCCGTTCCCATTGAACTCCACGGAGGTGCTTCGGGAGCATACTTCTGGACCAACAATACGGGAACAAGTAGCGACGAAGATGACAAGATACAGCTCTCAAACGGTATACTCCAGTTCAACGGAGCTTTCGGAAACAATATAAAGCTGAGCTTTGACCTCGCTCTGGGAACCGTTTTAGTTCCTTCACTCTGGGACGGAGGACAAAATAACCCGGTAAGTTATAACTTCTCCAGCGGAGCGGTTGATAAATCGGGTTTCGGACTTGTATGGGGATACGCGAGCTTTGAACCTTTTAAGGGTATATCCGTTGATGCGGGTGTTCTTCCTACAAACGTCGGGTATGAGGTTGCGAACACGTATGCAAATCCGAACATAACACTCGGAACAGTCTGGTATGCACAGCCCGTCATATACGAAGGTGTAAGGCTGAACTTTGACCTTGATAAACTCGTAAATATTCCCCTCAGCTTTTACGCGGAATATAATCAGGAATTTAACACGGATAACTACGCTCTGGGTGTAAGCGGGGAGTTCTTCGGTGTGAGCTTTGCACTAAACTATTACGACTACAGAGCTAATAAGAACTTATTTGACGTCGTTCTTGGATACAGCATCTCTAATGTTGACCTCGGTCTAAACTTTGACTACCAGTGGCTTGACGATAGTGCAAAGCAAAAAGGTCAGGACGACAGCGCTTGGGGTGTGGCCTTATACTTTATTCCCAGGTTTGAAACGGGAAAAGGTGAGGTAAGCATACCCGTAAGGCTTGAATACTTTGACGAGGGAACGAGCGGGATATACAGCGGAAGCTCTAAAGATAACAACGGGTGGAGCTTTACTATAACGCCTACTTATAAACCCACTTCCAATACGTTTGTAAGGGTGGAATACGCCTATCTGAACACGGATAAGAAGGTTATAAACAACAGAGAAGATAACAAGACTACGATTTCCGCGGAAATAGGCTTTACCTTCTGATACAGCCCCTGCACGCCTTCCTTCTTTATCTTTTTTCCCTTTTTTCTAATTTTATACACGTAAAACCTGCATTTTCAAGGAAACCCGGTAAAATTTCTTTATTTTCCACAGGATGCGTGTCCTGAGGTTTTTCTATAAGGGTGCTCATCATACTCTCAAAAGAAAACAATCCTTTTACAAGATTTTTTATCTCAAGAAATGAGTAAAATCTCGCATGTCTGTAAATAGGATGTCCATTCTCCGCCTTTTTTCTGTAGTAATTTGCCCAACTGCTTTCCGAAAGAACAAGGCCGAGGTATAAATTTCCCCTTTCTTTCAGAACCCTGTAGCTTTCCTCAATAACCTTTTTCGGGTTCTCTACAAAACACAGAGTAACTATTATAAAAACCCCGTCAAAAGTTTCTGAGCTAAATGGTAATTCTTCTCCCTTTGCAAGGACAACCTTTATACCTCTTTTTCTGGCAACCTTCAACATATTAAAAGATGTATCTATACCGTATTCTATCCCGAGCATGCGGGCAAACCTACCCGTTCCTACCCCTATCTCAAGAAATCTCCCCTTCTTCTTTATTAGTTTCTTTAAACACTTTACTTCAAGTTCGTAAGCACTTTTCCCGAAGGGCTTTTCATACCACTCGTCGTAGCGCTTGTAGTAAGTTTCGAAAGGGTTCATATTAAAATTTTATTTAGTAGCGGGTGTGGCGGAACTGGCAGACGCGCCGGACTCAGGATCCGGTGCCCGCAAGGGCGTGCGGGTTCGACTCCCGCCACCCGCACCAAAATTTTTTTACTTGACTAAAAGGTTTTGAGATTGTATCCTAATTTCAAAGGAGGATGAGGATGGAAGGCCTCAAAGAACTCAAAGAGGGAACGGAATTCATTGTTCTGGGATTTGATAACGAAGAAGACCCTATAATTTCAAAGCTAAAATCTATGGGACTCAGAAAAGGAAAAAGGGTAAAAGTTCTTATGAAGAACGGAAGGGTTTACCTCCTTAAGCTTGACAACTCTAGAATAGTTCTTGATAGAAAGCTCCTTTCAAGGATAAAGAGAGGAACGGCTTAATGCCGATTCCCCTTGAAAAACCCCTTCGGGAGCATCTCATAAGAGATTATGAACATAAGTTTCATCTTTCTTCAACCGTTGTTTATCAGAGTTCAAATCTGGAAGGAGGAGCATATAACGCCGACCATATCTTCTTTGAGATAAACAACTCAAAATTGAAACTCTTTGCGAATCTTTCCTTTTCTTTTGGAAACGGTATTAATGACGTGTTTGAGAAAGAAGGCTTTTCTTCCCTTCCTTCCGCTGATGACCTTGAGAGACAAACAAAAAATATCAACAATTCGGGTAGAAAGTATTTACTTGAAGCAGGTCTGAGTTATAGTGACAGATGGCTTGAGCTTACCGCCGGACTTATAGACACAACTGGCACCTTTGATACTTTAAACTATGCAAATGATGAGCTTTCTCAGTTTATGAATACCGACCTTGTAAATAATCCTCTGAGTTTACTTCCTTCTTACAATTTAGGAATGATACTAAATCTCAATTATAAAATTTTCGGATTTTCCTTCGGAGTATCGGACGGAAAGCCGGATGCGGAAAGCGTTTACCTATTCCAGGGAGAAGTGAAAGGAGGAAATCTCCATATCTCCGTTCATTACTTTTATGCCCCCTACGAAAACGTAAGCGGTGCGGGACTGGGTGGAGATTATACGTTGGGAAACCTCGGGTTTTTCTTTAGGCTGGGTAAAAACTCGGAGGAATACTACGACTACTTTACAAGCTCGGGAATTGTTTACTCTTTCGGGAAGCAGGAGCTCGGTATCGGCGGTGCTTTCAGAAAGGGAAACAAGGAAAAGAGCGTTTCGGTGGGAGAATTTTACTACAAGCATAATCTTCCCTATTCCTCGCACATTACTTTAACACTTATGTGATGGGGGTGAGATTGCATTATGAGTTCTAAGGTTATAAGGGTTGCGGTTGCGGGAAACCCTAATGTCGGGAAAACTACCATCCTCAATGCCATAGCCGGAACATCTCTTAAGGTGGGAAACTGGCCGGGTGTTACCGTTGAAAAGAAAGAGGCGTTTATAAATTACGGAGGCTATAAAATACACTTTGTAGACCTACCGGGTATATACACACTTGAGCCGATATCCGAAGATGAACAGATAGCGGTTGAGTTTTTAGAAAAAGGCGACGTTGATGTAATTCTTGATGTTCTGGACTCAACAAATCTTGAGAGAAATCTTCTCCTTACCGTTCAACTTCTTGAATTTGAAAAACCTACCGTTCTTGCCTTAAATCTTTACGATGAAGCTCAAAAACTCGGAATAGAGATAGATGAAAAGAAACTTGAAAGGCTTATCGGAACAAAAGCTGTGAAAACTATAGGGAAAAAGAGAATAGGTGTTAATGAACTTCTTAAAGCAATCGTTGAGGTTTACGAACGGAAAAAAACGCCGAGACTTGAGTATTCCCGGGAGATAGAGGAAGTTTTAAAAAAGGCTGGAGAAAAGTATAAGAGTCTCAAGGCCGAACCTTTTACAAAACATGAGCTCATAAAACTCGTTATTGGAGATACGGAGCTCTTGAAGGAGTTTGAGGAAAATCATAAGCGGAGCTTTAAGAAGGCTCTGGAAGAGGAAAGATACGCATACGCTCACGGCATTTACGAGGAAGTTGTAAGAGAAAAGGAAGCCCTTGCGAGGAATTTGACCGATTTTCTTGACACCTTTCTGCTTCATCCCGTTTTCGGCATTTTTGCATTTATTTTCATTATCTTCACGCTTTTTAAGCTTGCCTTTGATTTTTCAAGTCCCTTTATAGATTGGATAGACGGTTTTTTCAACGATTTTTTAAACCCCCTGTTTTTAAGCATTTTTAAATCTGTAGGTGCTCCCGAGTGGTTGAGTAGATTCTTTTCGGAAGCTGTTGTCGGAGGCGTCGGATTTGTTTTAACATTTGTCCCTCTTATATTCGTCCTTTACCTTCTCATAACATTCCTTGAGATGTCGGGATACATACCGAGGGTTGCATTTCTTATGGATAAGATTCTCCACAGGTTCGGACTTCACGGGAAGAGCGTAATTCCCCTGATTTTAGCCCTGGGATGCAACGTCCCCGCTATAGTTGCTACGAGAACTATGGAGTCGTGGAAAGAAAAGCTAATCGTAATAGCCATGATACCTTTCATAAGCTGTCCCGCCCGACTTGTTGTGTTTTCTTTCTTTACACTTATATTCTTCCCCGATAATGCAGCACTTGTTATAACCGCTCTTTATCTGCTCGGTCTTGTTGTAGCTTTGTTTACCGCTTTTCTTCTGAGAAAAACCCTCTTCAGGGGAGAGGCTCTCCACTTCGTTATAGAACTGCCTCCGTATAGATTGCCGTCTCTCGGAATGCTGTTTAACATCTCTTGGCTCCATACAAAGGACTTTATATATAGAGCGGGAACACTTATATTCGGGGCATCCATACTCGTTTGGTCTTTATTGAATCTGCCCCCGGGAGTAAATAACCCTAAAGACAGCCTTGCGGGATACATAGGTAAAGCTTTGGTTCCGATATTTGAACCGATGGGTATAAGCGACTGGAGAGCTACAACCTCCCTTATTCCTGCATTTCTCGCAAGGGAGATAGTAATAAGCTCAATGGGTGTTATATACTCAAGCACGGAAGAAACAAAAACCCAAGAAATTTTTAATCCTGAAAAAGCATTTAAAGAACAAGTTGAGGGGCTAATTCAAGCTTTCAAAGATGCGGTAAGTTCCGTATTTACCTTAAAACTCCTCGCATTAGAGGTAGAAGAAGAAGAGGGAAGTCTGAAGAAGCTAATAAAGAATAGCTTTACCCCGGCTTCTGCCCTATCCTTTATGGTTTTCATACTTATATATACCTCTTGCCTCGGAACCTATGCAACGATGGGAAGGGAAATAGGATACAAGAGGGCAACCCTATTCCTGCTTTACAGCTTCCTGATGGCATGGCTCGTGGGAACGGGTGTTTATAACCTCCTCTCTTAGCCTTTTTCCTCTTCCTTCTTCTTATAATCGGGCTGATAGGAAACTATAGCTTCCTTTGAGAAAGTTATTTTCGTGTTTGCATCAACCTTAAGGGTTATTGTCCTTTCTCCTATATCAACTACCGTTCCCCATATACCCGAAGAGGTTATAACCTTATCTCCTTTTTTGAGGCTTTCAAGGAACTTCCTGTGTCTTTCCCTTTCCTTCTTCTGAGGCCTTATTATAAGGAAGTAAAACATGAGGAATATGGCAAAAAGGAATATTAACTGAAAAATCAGCGCTCCTACCGGACTTTGATGCTCCATATAACTTCACCTCCTCTTAGCGTAAAAGTATTTTAGAATATTTAAGTATTATGAAAAGGTTTTTTGCCCTTTTATTTACTTTAGTAGTTTTCGGTTTTTCCGCTCCGAAGATTGTTGTTAAACATCCGTGGATAATGGAACCTCCCCCGGGACCTAACACTACTATGATGGGAATGGTGATAGAAAATCAAGGAGATGAGGCCGATGAACTTCTGAAAGTAAAAACCGACGTAGCGAAAAAGGTGGAGCTTCACAAAACGGTAATGAAGGATAACGTCGCTAAGATGGTTCCTCAGCATTCGGTTGTAATTCCGCCCCACTCAAAAGTTGAGTTCAAGCACCACGGCTATCACGTAATGTTGATAGGGCTAAAAAAACCCCTAAAAAGCGGAGATAAGGTAAGGGTTGAGCTCATTTTCAAGAAAAGCGGAAAGATAGAGCTTGAGGTTCCCGTTGTGAAGATGCACCATATGCATCATTGATGAGATATTTTCTTTTGTTTTTCCTTATAATTCTCTCCTGTTCGGGTGGAACGGTTTACGATATAAAATTTTTAAACATTTCGGGAAATTTCGTAAAAATAAAGAGAAGCGAAAAAAAACTACTTCTGTATGTCTGGAGCGGAACGTGCACGGGACACACCGAAGACCTGAAAACCTTAAATAAGGTTTACGATGAACTTAAGAAGAAGTATAACATTGTTTCCGTAGCCGTATTCATGACACCTCAGGACGTTAAGGAATTGTTAAAGAAGGAAAAGATAAACCCGAAGTATCCTATACTTGCAGACCCGAAGGGTAAGCTTACGGAAAAGGTAAAGCTTATATTTCTTCCTGCAACGCTTATTTTTGATAAAGAAGGAAGACTC
>CAYRMG010000040.1:0-11450 GCA_964425585.1 uncultured Aquifex sp.
AAGAAGGAATAGTGTAAGAAGAGGTAATGAGGAAAGGGCCCCAGATGAGGCCTAAATTAAGGATATCCAGGACCCGATTCCACTTTTACAGGCGGATACGCACGGGTATTGTCCCCTGGTCTAAGGGGAAATCCTCTGTGCATATATATGGCGTAGGCCTCCAGAGCCTTCATTTCTTCGCTGTCTTCAGGAAGTTCCTTCCCCTCCAGCGGTACCTTTATGCACCAGTTAATCATTTCCCTTAAGGTTGCTACTTTCCCTAAGTTATCTTGAAACTTGGGAAAAGTATGAGGGTTGGTGTTTGCTGCATCAGGATGGCAGTTGGCACAGGTAAGGCCATTTTTTCCCAGTTTTGGGTCATGCCAAAGTTCGTCACCCTTCTTTACAAGAGCCATAAGTTCTTCATTCATAAGCTTTAGGTCTTCCTCTGTAAAAGGCTTTCTTGCTTCTACAATATTACTAAAGAAATGAAAAAATAGACCTGCAACTACACCAGTTCCCAGTAAAAACTTTACCTTGCGAAACTTCATCTCAAGTACCTCCTTTAATTTTTAAAGAAGAACACCTCCCTTAAGTTCGTCAGGTATGAGGTCCGCCCATGTATGATACTTCATAAGTCCATCGAAGTATTCGTCTATACGTATACTTGCAAATCCTATGCCGTCAAAGATATCTCCCGGATCTGCCCTAAACATTTTGATCTTGGGATAGGGTAGTTCTACAGGCGGATAGGGCCAAGGCCATGCAGTTGCAAGGTTTCCTATGTGAACCATGTTACCCGTTCTGTTATAAACGACATGATGAACATGTCCATGAATAGCTATAACCTTCTCAAACTTGGATAGAATTTGCCTTATCTGGGGAGCGTCCTTCGTCTGAAAGTTCCATCTGGGATAGTAATCCCACAATGGTGAATGGGTAAATATGACTATAGGTGTGTCAGGAGATAGGTTCTTAACATCCTTTTCCAGCCATTCAAGCTGTTTTTCACCTACACCCCAGAGTCCGCATATGTGACATTCCAACTCCGCTATAGCAAGCATCCTTTCCCAGGGTGTCATATTCCTTGCAGTCCAGTAATCTTCTACCAGTATGGAGTTCATCCCTATGAAGTGGACTCCTTTGTGGTCAAAGCTCCAGAAGGGATTACCAAACATTTGTTTCCAAGTTTTACCCATATCCAGATACCAGTCGTGTTCTCCAGGTATAATCTTCACGGGTATTCCTGCACGCTCAAGTTTGTCTAGAAATTTCTTCCCTTTTTCAAGTTCCTTGACTTTGCCAAACTGTGCCAAGTCTCCTATGAATATGACAAAATCAGGCTTCGGGTTCATATTAAGAATGTCTTGAATGCTTCTTTCGAAGGTCTTATCAAACCTATGATTGGGCATCTCGTATAGATGTGCGTCTCCTAACACTACGAAGTTAAAAGGCTGTATTTTGCTTCTCTTGGAGCTTTTAGCTTCCGCTACACTTACCAAACCCGTAAAAGGGGACAGCGCAGAAGCTGTAAAAACAGCCATTCCTGCTGCGGTTGAAACCTTAAAAAAGTCACGTCTTGTGATTTTCATATTAATCACCTCCCTTAGCAATTTTTTCTTCATAGGGTGGAAGTTCTGGCTCCTCAATTTGAGGAATAGTTTTACAGGTAAGAGCTTCAAGGAAAGCCACAAGGGCTTTTTTCTCTTCTTCCGTTAGGTTAAGAGGTTTGAGTTTCTTGCTTTTGTTGGGAACATCACCTCCGCCCTTGTTGTAAAATTCTATGACCTCCTCAAGGCTCTTGAAAACACCGTTGTGCATGTAAGGGGGAGTAAGAGCTACATTCCTCAAAGAAGGCGTTTTAAAGGCTCCTTTGTCTTTTTCCTTTTTAGTTATAAAGTATAGACCCAAGTCCCTGTCTATGGAATCGGGGTTATTAAATCCCTGTTCTCTGAGGACAAAGTTCCTTGTAGCTCTTACAAGAGCTTCATCCTCTACTTTGTTTTTTGGAACTCCGGTTACATGAAACTTCTCATCGGTAAAGTTAGGTCCGTTATGACATTGGACACATCCTGCCTTACCTACGAAGAGCTTCATACCCTTTATCTGAAGTTCGTTCATAGCGCTTTTGTCTCCCCTCATGTATCTGTCAAAGGGAGAATCGTTACACACTATAGTTCTTTCAAACGCTGCTATAGCCTTAACTATGTTCTCTATGGTGATAGGCTCTTTGTCTTCCGGAAAAGCTTTCTTGAACATCTCCCTATATTTAGGAATCCTCTTGAGCCTTTCCTCCAGAAGTCGGTAATTCATATTCATCTCAAAGGGGGAAGCTATGGGCTTCATAGCCTGCTCTTCCAGACCCTTAACCCTTCCGTCCCAGAACATAAGCGTGTTGTAAGCAACGTTTAAAACGGTAGGTGAGTGTCTGAAGTGTTTATTACCTGGATAGGCGGGAGACAAAACCCTCTTCTTTGCCCAGCCATGGTTTGGATCGTGGCATGTAGCGCAGGATGTGCTTCCATCTCCAGAAAGGCGCGGGTCAAAGAAAAGGAGCTTTCCCAGTTCTACCTTCTCGGGAGTCGTCGGGTTGTCTTTAGGTTCTGGAGGTTTGTCCGGAAGGGGAGCTATCGTGGGCTTTTTCGCAGAGTTCGCATTGCTAAAGAGTAGAACCGTTCCTAATAACGAAGCTAAAAAGACACTCTTTCTCATAACCTTGTCCTCCTTACTCGACCTCAAAAGTTACTTTCGTAACCTTTCCCTCTCTAACCTTTACCTTTAGCTCTTTTTCTCCGAATCCCTCGTGCCACATCTTGAGCGTGTATTCACCTGCAGGAACGTCCTTTATGACGAACTTGCCGTTGGAGTCGCTAACAGCATAGTAGGGACTTTCAGTTACCACAACCCATGCCTTCATCCATCCGTGGATATTGCAGGTAACTTCCACAACACCAGGTTTGTCCAGCTTCACCCTGTTAACCATCCCTTGTCTGGGTTGAGAAAGCTGAAATATAGTTTCAAATTCCTGAACTCCGTTGGCTTCATGCTTTACCGGATCGTTGTTAATTATTTCAAGTATAGAGCCTGCTTCCATAGCAATAACGCGGGGTTTGAATTCGCACTTTTCCTGAATGAGCTTTTTCTTCTCTACAGTAGGCTTACCTGCGCCTTTTACGAACACTACTGCGTTCTTAACCCCTTTATCCTGAGAAATTTCGTAAACAAGGTCAATCTTGTATCCTCTTCCGCATACCTCCTTGTCTTTGGTAATGAGCTTCTTTTTATTCTTGAGCTGTTTTTTACCCACGTATATCACTCTTCCTTCTATAGTGCCTGTTCCTGAATCCCTTGCAAACACAGGAGATGATGGTTCAAAAAATGTTACGTATCTAACGTTATAGTGCTTGTGAATATCCTGAGAAAAGCTTAATCCTGCCAGAATCATTCCAAAACCTAAAGCCGTTACCTGTAAGTTTTTCATCTTTTTTCCTCCTGTCATCTATTTTTATTTATGAATTGAAGTAAATAATAATTATTTGCAATAAAAATTAATTATAAAAAGATAAAAATTACTTAAGCGGTTGCCTTAAAGGATTAGGAGAAGTTAAAAAGCGGTATAGTTTCCTTCTCCTGTGCAAGGGTTTGCTTTGTAGTAGTTAATTATTCTTGAATCCTGTATTTTGCCTTCCGACATGACTTCCCGCACCATTATGTAGTTAGGCTCTTCTAATTTATCCGGTGCGGGCGTTCCAATTGTGTTATAGTCCGTGCCTCCCTCAATCCTTCAGTATCTTTATAAGTCCGTTCCTTCCCTTCGCTATTATTTCCAAAATTTTTATTATATCTTCCTCAAGGATACTTGAAAGCCTCAAAAGAGCATCCTTCAGCTCGGTTGTAGATATGCCTTCCGTTCTCGGCAGGTAAACAACTTCACAGTATTCCCTGAGGTAATCAAACTTTCCCTTCCAGTCGTCACCCATTACGAATATATCAACGTTGTATTTTTTTATATCCTCAATCTTCTGCTCCCAGTTCCTTTCGGGAATAACAAGGTCTACGTATTTTATAGAACGAACTATCTCAGCCCTGTGCTCGTAAGGGTATACGGATTTCTTTCCTTTAATCTCGTTAAATTCATCCGTTGAAACACCGACTATAAGATAATCTCCAAGGGCTTTGGCACGTTTCAATAAGTTAAGATGTCCTATATGAAATAAATCAAAGGTTCCGTAAGTTATAACAACCTTTCCCTTTTTCATTCTTTTGGAATTATAAAGCCTAAATTCTAAGGTTCAACCACTACGCAGTGGTGACGGTTTATATATTTTTCAACAGCTCTTATTACATCTTTTGCACTTACGGAGTTTATTTTTTCGGGATACTCCTCGTCCATTTTCCAGCCGAAACCCATAATCTCAAAGAACCCCATATACCACGCTTGCCTTAGTCTCGTCTCGTGGTCAAGAAGGTAATCTCCTATTATCTTCCTTTTCGCAAGCTCAACATCTTCCTCGGTTATGCTTTTATCCGATACGGTCTCTATTAAATCCCTTAAGGCTTCTTCCCTCTTTTCGGGAGATGTGCCTATATACGCAAAAAGTCTCGGAGAGGAGTATCTTGTAGGATAGAAGGAGTAGGTAGCGTAAGCATATCCCTTCTCTTCCCTTAGCCTCCTGAAGAGTTTTGAGGTCATTCCTTCACCGAGAACACTGTTGAAAACCTTAAAACTAAAGTAATCCTCAGAATCCTTAGAAGGTGCGTTAAAAGCACATAAAATTGTAGCCTGTGCACCTTCCCGCTTTACCCTGAGGATTTTATCTTCCTTTATCTCCTTACTTTCCTCATAAAGTTTAAACTCACCCTTTGGTATGTCCGAAAAGCTTTCCTCAAGAAGGGGAATAACCTCTTCTTTATTGAAATCGCCTACGAGAACAACAACTATATTTTTTCCTTTCTTTATTTCTTTAAACCTTCTTATGAGGTCTTCCTTCGTTATGGATTTTACATCATCTTCCTTTCCGAGGGGAGAATACTCATAAGGTGTTCCTTTGTATGTAAGTTTTCTCAGTTCCTCGTATGCGTAGGACATTCCCCTTTCTCGCTTTGACCTTATCGCAACTATCTGATTTCTCTTCTCAATCTCAAGGATTTCCTCTCTGAAGAGCGGTTCCGAAAGTATATCCTTTATAACCTTCAGCCCCTCCTTTAGCCCTTCAATCTTCGTAGAAAAGCCTATTTCCGAAAAGTCATCTTCCGAAGAGGAGTATATATAACCTCCATAGTTTTCAAAGGGTTCCGAAATCGCAGAAGAAGACGGATAATTTTTAGAACCCTTGAGCAACATAGTAAAAAGTAAGGCTGTTTCACCTCTCTTTTTCTCTCCGTGAACACCCCCTTTGAAGAATATAACACCCGAGACTATACCCTTTCCTTTCGTTTCCTTTAGTATAATCTTCACACCGTTTTCAAGCTCTTTCTCATACACCGTTGAACCTCCGAAAAGGGGAAAAACGAAGAAAAGAAAAAGTATTAAAATCCTCACTTCTTTTCCTCTTTTTTCCTGTTCTCCTCTTTTTCCTTTTCTATCTTAACTTTATAACCTTCTTTTCCCACGTAGTATCCCGCTGCACCGCCTATAGCTGCACCGATTAATACCTCACAGGAAGTTAAAAATAGACTTAAGAGAGTCATAAGAATTATTAATCTCATAGGAATAAAATTATACCTAGATTTAAAGGGAGATGGTATCACTACTTATAGTGGAGGATGACAGAAACTTAAATCGGCTAATGGAAAAAAAATTAAGGGAAAAGTATTCCGTTGAATCCGCGGAAAGGGGAGAGGAAGCGGAAAAGAAGTTGAAAGAAAGGTATTACGACGTTGTGCTCCTTGATATAAGGCTTCCCGATATGGACGGACTTGAGTTGATTGAGCGTTTCAGCGGCGATGGAACGAAGTTTATAGTAATCACGGGATACGGGGACATAAGAACGGCTATAGAAGCCATAAAAAAGGGTGCCTACGACTTTATTCAGAAACCCTTTAACTTTGACCTCCTTGAGGTAAGTATAGAAAAAGCGATTAAAGAAAAAAAACTTGAAGAGGAGAATAAAACCCTTAAAAATTTCCTGTTCGGTGAGGGGAGGGGGGAGTATATACTTGAGACGAGAAATGAAAAGTTTAAAAAGATTCTTGAACTCCTGGAAAGGGTCGCGGATGTAGAATCTCCGGTTCTGATAAGGGGTGAGACAGGAGTAGGAAAGGAAGTCCTCGCAAGATATCTTCACAGCGTTTCGGGAAGGAGGAATAAACCCTTTATAGTCGTTGACTGCACCTCCATACCCGAGCACCTTTTTGAGAGTGAACTGTTCGGATATGAAAAAGGGGCATTTACCGGAGCAAACCACAGGAAGCTCGGCCTTGTTGAGCTTGCAAACGGAGGAACGCTTTTCTTTGATGAGATAGGCGACCTTCCTCCATCAATTCAGCCCAAACTCCTCAGGTTTGTTGAGACGAAAAGTTTCAGAAGAGTAGGGGGTCTTAAAGACATAAAGGTTGATGTAAAACTCATTTTTGCAACCAATAGGAATATAGAGGAGTTAATATCCGAGGGAAAATTCAGGGAAGACCTATACTACAGGATAAACACCATAGAGGTGGAAATACCTCCCCTGAGGGAAAGAAAGGAAGACATTCCTATTCTTGTTGAGTTCTTTCTAAAAAGATACGGTAAGAAGATAAGGGAGGAAACCTTAAAGGAGCTTATCAATTACCGGTGGGAAGGAAACGTAAGGGAATTGAAAAACGTTATTGAGAGGGCATGTGTTCTTTCGCAGGGGGAGTATATAGACGAATACGTGTGTCTCAAAAGAAAAAGCATAAGCTGTGTTGAGAAAATTATGGAGAAGCTTCCCAGCCTTGAGGAGCTTGAGCTTATGTATATATCCTTTTTATACAATAGATTTGAGGGGGATATTAACAAAATGGCAAAGATTCTCGGGTGCAGCAGGAGAACGGTATTCAGAAAGCTTAAGGCTTTAAGGGAGAGGAATGTGAACTTCAAAGATGCTTCCCTTTCCCATTGAGCTTTTCACCTTTATATACCCGCCGTAATTTTTTACTATCTCGTTCACTATTGCAAGTCCGAGACCGCTTCCTTCCCTCTTGTTTCTTCCCTGATAAAAGGGTATGAATATCTTGTCCATATCCTCCGGGGGAATACCCTGACCGTAATCCCTCACAGTCAGTATTAGCTCTCCATTCCTGCCTTTTAATTCAACCTCAACTTTTTGGCCTTCGGAACTCGCCTGAATTGCGTTCAAGATTAAGTTCAAAATTACATGCCTTATGTCCGACTCATCCCCGAGAATGTAAAGCCTATCAAGATATGTTTCTATCTTGACCTTTCTCTCTTTTGCATAAACCTTTAATAGTTCAACTACATCCTCAACCGCTTTTTTTACGTCCACAAGGTCTGAACGTTCCCTTTTTCTTGCGAATAAGAGTAATTTATCTATCGTATCTTTGCAGGTTTTAAGGGCGTTTCTTATTATTTCCGTCTCTTCGGTTCTCCCGAGTTTCCTTTCCAGCTCGTCAAGGGCTAAATTTATCGTTGCAAGGGGTGTATTTATCTGGTGGGCTATACCGAGAGCCAGAAAGCCTATTGAGCTAAGCTTCTGAGATAAGCTAAATAGGTAAAACTTCTCCTTATCGTTCCTTATGTTCTTTATTATCTGAAGTATATTCTCTCCGTTGTTTATCGGAAAAGCACATATCTCCACGGGTGTTTCCCTGTTGTCGTGGGTGTAGTGGGTGTGTATCACGTTTACCGCACACTTTCTTTTTTCTATCTCCTTTAAGGGACATGGGTGACACTCTCCATCGCAGGGGCTTTCCCGCTTGTGGGATATCAAATAACAGGGCTTTCCTATGACGTCCTCCTTTTTTCTGTATCCGTTTTCCTCTATATACTTTTTGTTAGCATAAACAATTCTGTAGTTCTTATCTATTACAACTACTTGCTCATCAATCTCTTCAAATACGGAGAACTTATCCATACTCAAAAGATACTTCCTTCGGAATGTCATGTGTGTCACGGTTTTGTGTCAATTTTGACACTCCGATGTGTTTATGCTCCCGAAAAGTGAGAGTTTTTTTCGGCACAGAATTTGCAAACAAGGAAGAAAAGCGGAGGAGGTAACGGCATGGGTGTAAACAGAAGGGATGTGTTTAAGCTTGCGGGGTTGGGAGCGGCTGCAGCTCTCGGAACGAAGTTTAACTTTACTTTTGCAAAGGGTGTGGATGTTTTAAACCTTCCGAAGCCCAAGAAGGGGTCTCCCAGGGTTGTAATCGTAGGGGGAGGTTGGTCGGGGGCTACCCTTGCAAAGTATTTAAAGAAACATGACCCCAACATAGACGTAGTTCTTATAGAGAAGAGGGAAACCTTCTGGTCCTGTCCCGTAAGCAATCTGTGGCTCGTGGGGCTTGTTGACCTTGAGTTTTTACTTCACGACCACAGAACCGCAGCAGATAAATACGGGTATCATCTTGTAAGGGCAACAGCTCACTATATAGACAGGGTAGGAAAATACGTATACACCGACCTGGGTAAGATACACTACGACTTTTTGGTTCTTGCAACGGGTATTGATTACGACTACTCCCAATGGGTCGGTGATGACCCAAGGGATATAGAAATCGCGAGAACGCGCTATCCCGCCGCTTTCATACCCGGAGGAGAACAGATAACGTTGAAGAAGAAAATAGAGAATTTTGAGGAAGGAAACTTCGTTATAACCGTTCCCCCGGGACTTGATTACAGATGTTTACCGGGTCCCTACGAAAGGGCTACGCTAATCGCTTGGTATTTCAAGGAAAATGAAATTCCCGGAAAGGTCATTCTCGTAGACCCCCACCCCCAGCCCCCGGTAAAGGCGGAAGGATTCCAAAAAGCCTGGAACGAGTTTGTCAACGGATACATAGAGTATTATCCTCAGGCCACTATAAAGGGAGTTGATTTCGGAAAGAAGGTTCTAATGACCGAGGAATACGGGGATATAGAGTTTACGGACCTCAACCTATACCCGAGATGTAAAGCGACGAAGCTAATATTTGATGCGGACCTCGTTCCCAGGGGAGAAAGGTGGCCGAGTCTAAGATGGCCCTACAACATATCAACCAAAGATTCCCATATACTCTGCACGGGTGATGCGAGAAATCATCCCTTCTCAAAAAGCGGAAATACCGCAAACTCGGAAGCCCATAACGTTGCAAAACAGCTTATAGAACTGATAAAGGGAAGAATGCCCGAATACAAGCCACCCAGAACGCTCTGTTATTCCGCGGTAGATAAAGGTAAGGCTGTATGGGTTGACCTTACATACAAGTATGACCCCAGGAAGAATACATTCCAGTTCTGGAACGTGAAGATGGATAACAATCCTACAAAACAAAACTGGATAGCTTACCTTGAATGGGCAAAAGCTATGTATAGGGATATGTTCACGTGAGGTGAGAAATGAACAGAAGGGGTTTTATAAGAACCTGCGGTTCCGCTGCAGCGCTTTCCTTCTTATCTCCTTTCTTTCTTACGGAGACCTTAAAGGCTCAAGTAAATAAGTTCAAAAGGTATAAAAAAGCCATCTTACTTGATAAAAGCGGAAATCCTTTAAATCCCGAAAAACTTAAGGTAGGAAGGCAGTATATATTCTTTTACCCCTACAGGGCTACCCCCGCTTTTTTGATAAACCTCGGTGAAGAGGTTAAACCCGTAGAAGTTAAGCTCTCGGACGGAAGTTCATACGTATGGCCTGGAGGGGTGGGTCCCCAAAAAAGCATTATAGCCTTTTGTGCCATATGTCCCCACCAGCTCAGCTATCCTACGCCCGATTACTCGTTCATAAACTACTATCCCGAAAATAAACCTTCAAAGGCAGCAAAGAGGGGGAATGTAATACAGTGTTGTGCCCATATGTCAATCTTTGACCCGACAAAAGGGGGAATAGTTCTGGACGGTCCTGCGGAATACCCGCTTTTGACAATAGTTCTTTCTTACGAGGAGGGAAAACTATACGCTGTGGGAACGCTCGGTGTAGAGAGGTTCAAAGATTTTTTTGATGCTTACCGCTCGGATTTAAAAAAGATGTATAAATCCTTTAGGAAGGCAAAGAAGAAGGTTGATAAATCTGTAGTTCTTTCCGTGGAGGAGTATGTAAATGAGGTCATCTACTGTTAACAGAAGGGATTTAATCCTTGCCGGTGGTTTTGGAGTTCTTGCCGTTAGCGTTCCGAAAAGCCTTATATTCGGTGAGCCAAAAGGAAACAGGGTTGTAATCGTAGGGGGAGGGTATGGGGGTGTTACAACCGCAAAGTATGTAAAAAAACTATCTCCCGAGGCGGAGGTCATTCTTATAGAGAAGAATCCCCTCTTTGTATCTTGCCCCCTTAGCAACCATTACCTTGTCGGCCTCATAGACTACGGAAGCCTCTGTTTTCCCTACAACAACTTAGTTGTTAAATACGGTGTGAAGTTTATAAACGACGAAGTAATAGATGTAGACCTCTCTAAAAGGGAGGTGATAACGGGAAAAGGTCGGGTAAAGTATGACTACCTTGTCCTTTCCTTAGGAATAGAATATGACTACGAGGAGAATCCTGCGTTTAAGGAGGTTTACTGGAGTTATCCTCCCGCATTCAGGCCGGGAAGCGAACATCTATATCTCAAGAAAATTCTTGAAAGTTTTGAAGGAGATAAGTTCGTCATAACGGTTCCTAAGATGCCCTACCGTTGTCCTCCTGCACCCTATGAAAGGGCTGCGATGCTCCTTTCTTATGCACGCAAAGAAGGTCTAAGAGTTCATCTATACTTTATAGATGAAAATTCTTACCCCCCCGTTATGACAAAGGGCTTTCTTAGGGCTTATGAGGACTTTTACAAAAAGGATGCGACCTATCTCACGGAGACGAAGGTTTTAGAGATAGACCCCAAAAACAAAGTTGTAAAGACGAACAAGGGAAATATAAAGTTTGACATGGCTAACTTCATACCTCCCATGAGGGCCCCCAAGCTCCTTGAAAAAATCGGGCTTATTCAAAAAGGAAGAAAGTGGGTGATTGTAGACCCGATGACCTACGAAACGAGTGTAAAGAACGTCTTCGTAATAGGAGATAGCTGTGAAACCTACCTGCCGAAAAGCGGGTATGCTGCACACTCCGAAGGAAAGGTCGTTGCAAAAATCATTTCCTCAAGGATAAAAGGAAAGGAATGGGAAGGTGAACTGATACAGCACGGTATATGTTATGCAATGGTAAACCTAAAGCAAGCTATGGTGATGGAGGTTGAATACAAGTATGACCTCAAGACAAAAAGGATAAAGAAAGTAGTTTACGAAGATAACGTTTGGAGGGTTTCAACCGCAAAAAGGTATTACGAGTGGGCCAGGGGGCTCTGGAGGGATATGTTTACGTGATAT
>CAYRMG010000041.1:0-11083 GCA_964425585.1 uncultured Aquifex sp.
CTTTGGTTTTTCTGATAATAGTTCTTCTGTCCCAGTATGCAAAGGCTATAACGCTTACTGTCAGGGTTGTGAATATTCCCGTGATTATCCACAGGAATGTATAGAGTTGTTCAAACCTTCTGTTCATGTCTTCTCTTAGTTCCATGATTCTGGTATTAACATCTTCAAACCTTTTGTCCATTTGTTCAAGACGCTTATCTATAAGCTCAAATCTTTTGTTCATATCTTCTCTTAGCTCTTCAAACCTTTTGTTCATGTCTTCTCTTAGTTCTTCAAACCTTTTATCCGTTTGTTCCATGAAAGTCTTTAGTGTAGCTTTAATTTCTGCAATATCCCTAATAAGCTGCTTCTCCTCCCTGGGGCTAAGAGAATATCCGAAACTTATAAGAAGGAAAAACAAAACCGCAAAAAGTCTTTCCATAATCATTAAATTACTCCTTCTTTGCACTCTTTCACCTCCAATAACACCTTCCTGTTACTTAACTTAGGGTTCTCTGATAGGTGTCATTTCCTACCTTTAATCTACCGCTATCTTTCTGGTTATGGATAATCTTTACGAACTTGCGGTTAACTTCGGAAGGTTTATAGCGGAGAGGGATGAAATTCACGTTGATGAAATAGATGAAGAAGCTGTTCAGAATGCTCTTGAAGAGTTCATAAGGCAGGTTCTTAAAGGGAGAAAACTGAGTGATGAAGAGCTTTCCCTTGTTCAGGTGGCACTTGAGGAGGGTATGTATGACGGTGCTACGGTGAACGAAATGGAAGGCTAAAATAACTTTATGATAAAAATTGAGGTTCCCGCGACCACAACGAATTTCGGAAGCGGGTTTGATGCTTTCGGTCTTGCTTTGAACTTAAAAAATATTTTTTATATAAATCCATCGGAGAGGTATAAGGTAAGCATAGAAGGCTTTTCAGAAGGTATTCCCGAAAACGAGGAAAACTTATTCATAAAGGTCTACAAGAAGGTTTTTGAAATAATGGGTGAAAAAGATATTCCCGTAAGCCTTCATCAGATTAATAACGTTCCCCCTGCAAGGGGTCTCGGTTCTTCCGCAACCGCAATCGTCGGAGCCATTGAAGGAGCTTTAAGCATTCTCGGAAGGAATCTCAACCTTGAAGAGAAGATAAAGATAGCCTTTGAATTTGAACCTCACCCCGATAATATACTCCCTGCATTTGTCGGAGGATTTGTTATCTGTGCCACCGGTGAAAGCACGGTATATAAAAAACTCCCCTTTCCCGAGGAGCTAAAGCTTATATTCTTCATACCCGATTATGAAGTGAAAACTTCCGATGCCAGGAATGTTCTTCCTAAAGACGTTCCCCTGAAAGATGCGGTTTTTAACCTTCAACGTTCCGCCTTACTTGTTTCCGCACTACTTACAAATGACTTTAACCTCTTGAGGGAAGCCGTAAAGGATAAACTTCACCAGCCCTACAGAAAAAGTCTCGTTAAAGGCTTTGAAGAAGCGGTAGAAATCTCTTACGAACTCGGTGCTCTTGCTACATTTTTGAGCGGGGCGGGTCCCACAATCTGCTCCATAACACTCAAAAACGAAAAGCTTATAAGTGAGAAGGTAAAAGAAAGCTTAGAAGGATTATGCGGATGCAAGGTTGAAACAAGACTCCTTAGTGCGAGCAATGAAGGCGTTAAAGTTTCCTGCTGACCTTCTTTATATACTCCTCCTTGAGTTTTAAGAATCTGTTTTCCTCTATGGCTTTTCTTATTTCCTCCATCATTTTCAGATAAAACCTAAGGTTGTGAATGGTATTCAAAACGTATGCGGATATTTCTTCCGAAACAAAGAGATGCCTGAGATAGGCCTTCGTAAAGTTCCTGCAGGTATAACAATCGCACTCGGGGTCAAGGGGTGAAAAATCCTCTTTCCATTTGGAGTGTCTTATATCCACAACACCCTGAGAGGTGTAAAGGGTTCCCGTTCTCGCATTCCTTGTGGGAACAACGCAATCAAACATATCAACCCCCCTCTCAACAGCCTCAAGGATATCCTCGGGTTTTCCTACACCCATTAAATACCTCGGTTTTTCCTCCGGAAGAAGTTCACAAACCGCTTCGGTCATCTCATACATTATCTCTTTAGGTTCACCTACCGATAGCCCCCCTATGGAGTATCCGAAAAGAAGGTTATCAAACTCAAGAGTTCTTTTAACCGCCTCCCTTCTTAAGTCTTCCCAAAAAGCTCCCTGAACTATTCCGAAAAGTGCTTGATCCTTTCTCTTTTTTACCTTTATGCTCCTTTCAAGCCACCTTATTGTTCTGCCGAGGGCTTCTTTTGCGTATTCCTTCGTCGTCGGATACTCAACGCACTCATCAAGAGGCATAATTATATCGGAGCCGAATATTTCCTGTATTTCTATTACCCTTTCGGGTGTAAATAAATGTCTATCCCCCTGGAGGTGATCCTGGAATTCTACACCCTCCTCGGTTATCTTTACCTTTGCCTTTCTGCTTCCGAATCTTCCCTTTGCAAGGGAGAAAACTTGATAACCTCCGCTGTCCGTGAGTATTGGCTTGTTCCAACCTATGAACTTATGCAACCCTCCCGCCTTTTTTATAATCTCCGTTCCAGGCCTGAGGTAAAGGTGGTATGTGTTTCCGAGGATTATCTGCGTTCCTATCTCTTTAAGAAGCTTATGTATCATTGCCTTGACCGTTCCCTGAGTTCCTACGGGCATAAAGACGGGGGTTTCTATAACGCCGTGGGGTGTATAGAGCCTTCCTCTTCTTGCTTTTCCGTCCTTCTTTATAAGGTGAAAGCGAAACATAAACCAAATAATACTAAACCTCTTTCTCAAGCAGACTCACAAACTCCTCCCCCGGAAGCGGTTTTGAAAAGTAATAACCCTGTCCGTAATCGCAACCGAGTTTTATAAGCATCTCAAGCTGCTCTTTTGTTTCTATCCCTTCAGCAACCGTTTTTAGGTTAAAGGTTTTCGCAAGGAGTATTATAGCCTTTACCATCTTAAGGTCGTCTTCCTCTTGAGGAATATTTTTTATAAATGACATATCAATTTTCAAGGCATATGCTGGAATCCTTTTCAGATAAGATAGAGAAGCGTATTTAGTTCCGAAATCATCTATGTATATTTTTATACCGAAGTTTTTTATTCTTTCAAGAAGTTTTATGGCACACTCCGGATTTTCCATAATAGCCCCTTCCGTGATTTCAACCTCAAGAAGGTTAATAACATCTGTGCAACTTCTTAGTTTATTTTCTATATCCTTGAATAGGTATTTACTCCTTAACTGAACGGGAGACAGGTTTACCGCCAGCGGAATTGAAATTCCCTTTTCCTTCAATCCTCTAAGAAAATTACAGGCTTCCTCAATAACCCATAATCCGACATCGTGAATGAGAAGGCTTTCCTCAAGGAGGGGGATAAACTTAAAGGGTGGTATTGCTTTACCTTCCTTTATCCACCTTACCAGAGCTTCTCCTCCGATAATTTTTCCGCTTCTTAGGTCAACCTTTGGCTGATAAAAGAGCTTGAATTCCTTGTTCTTTATCGCTTTTATGAGTTCACTTCTTATTAATACCCTTTCCCTTGCCTTTTCCCTTATATTATTCTCCTCCTTTACCGCTATTATGAATGTGTTCCCCCCGAGCTCTTTTGCCTTTTCAAGGGAACGAAGTGCAAAGGTGTATATCGCTTCGTGAGAGGAGAAATTTTCCGAAACGTAAACCGCACCCGCGGAGAAGGTGATGTATATACTTTTCCCGTTAATTTCGTAAGGGGTTGACAGCAACACATCCATAATTTCCCTCAGAATATCCGGAAGGGGTTTATTCAGTTCGGTAAGAAGTATGCCGAACTCATCCTTTGTAGTTCTGGCTGTAAAATAACCTAAATGGCTTAACCTATTTGCCACTTCCTTTAGTATCTTGTTTCCCGTCTCAAAACCGAAGGCTGTATTTATCTCTTGAAAGTTATCTATATCAACGAGTATTAAAGCTTTTAGCTTCTTTTCCTTAAAAAGTTTCTTCAGCTCCTTAAAGAAATGAAATCTATTCGAGAGACCCGTAATAGGATCCCTAAGAAAAATCTCAGCCTTTTCCCTTTCTCTATTTAGGGCGAAGGCAATGTCGTTTACAACTTCATAGAGAAGACCCAATTCCTCTTTTCTAAAGCCATAGTCCTTTTCTTTAGCCATAACAAGGAAGTATTCATCGTTAATGGAAATACAGAGAGAGTTATCCTCGGAGGATAAATTACCCTTTTCAAACAGGGCTTTATCCTCTCCCCTCTTAAATATACCCGCGTATTTAAATACCTCGGATGTCAAGACCTCCACGGTTTCTTTAAATATTTCCTCCCGAGGATGGTTTTCCGTAATCAGGTTATTTATAGCAATCAGAATTTTGTATAACTTGCTTACCACCTAATTCAATTTACAGAATTTTGCAGAATTTTCCAGAATATTTATTGGGGAAATATTCCTTATAAAGTTGTATCCTGAAAGTTAAGGAAGGTGATTTTTGAAGAAGAAAACTTACGTCTTTGATGAGGAAACTTTAAGAATTTTATCCGAGCTAAGAAATAAACTTGGTAAGAAAGAGGTTCAGATAATTAAGGAAGCCATAAGGGAGTATTACAAAAGGATAGTTGAAAATAAAACGCTTGAGGAGAGATTAAAACACATTGAAAACAAGATAAAGGAGCTTGAACTAAGGGTTAAGAAACTTGAAGGAGAAAATCAACCGTAAAGGAGTTTTTTTAGTTTTACCATTTCCTCAAGGGGAATCTGCCCCGGTGCAAAAGATTTTCCGAGAGATGCGTAGGTTATCACGGAGCCGAAGATATAACCCGCAATTCTTGAAACCCTTCCGTAATCCCCCATGGCTATAACTATCTTCTCACCCTCAACTTGTCTTGATATACATAGAAGCCTTGCCACGTCCTCGTAAGAGTTAGCTTTTACCGCTATCTTGGGTATACCGCCGAATCTATATCCCTCCCTCAGAACCTCCCTTATTATCCAGTTGGGAGGTGTAACTTCAAAGTTGTGATAGGAAATTATAAGCCTTCCCTTTCCATCAAGCAGGTTATGAAGTTTTACGAGAAGGGAACGCTGGGATAGCTCAATATCGGTGTAGTCGCTCAATGGAGCGAGCTTCTCAAATATCTCCTCCCTGTTTTTTACCTCTCTTCCTCCCTCCTCAGGTATTCTTACCGTAAGTATTGTTTTCAAACCCCTTTCCTTTACTTCAAGTAGCTTATCCTTTACGTAATCAACGGAGGTGTTGGAAAACTGGTCAACTCTAAGCTCTACTATATCCGCTCCCTTTTCCTTTGCTTCTTTTATCTTGTTTGAAAAATCCTTATCGTCAAGGGGAACGGCTATAAGCATTTACTTCTGCTCTTCCTGTTGCTTTGCTATCTCTTCTTCAGGTCTTCTTGCCCTTTGGATAATCTTTACCACCACCCACCTCTTTGTCTTTGAAAGGGGTCTTGTTTCCCTAATCATAACTATGTCCCCAACTCTGCACTCGTTATGTTCGTCGTGAGCGTGGTATTTTTTACTCTTTACTATATGCTTACCGTAAAGGGGGTGGGGAACTCTTCTGTCAACCTTAACAACTACGGTTTTATCCATTTTGTCGCTCACAACAACACCCACGAGGTGTTTTCTCTTTTCGTGCCATTTCTTTTCTTTCTTTTGCTCCGTCATCACTGCTCACCTCTCAACTGTTTTTCCCTGATGACCGTTAAGACCCTGGCTATATTTCTCTTAACCTTCCTTATTTCCATAGGATTATCAAGCCCCTGAACTTGCTTCTTAAAACGGAGTCTCAGGAGCTCCATTTTGAGCTCATCAAGAAGTTCTTCAAGCTCCTTTATACTCTTCTTTCTTATATCCTCAAGAAATTTCTTCCTTTCCCTTTCCCACATGGCTTTTCACCTCAATACTTGAAGGTAAACTCTCCGTATTTCACGAGCCTTACCGGTATGGGGAGTTTTGAGGCTGCTATCCTGAAGGCTTCCTGAGCAACATCTTCGGGAACTCCCGTAAACTCAAAGAGTATCCTTCCGGGTTTTACAACCGCTACAAATCCCTCGGGGTCACCCTTTCCGCCACCCATTCTCACTTCGTTGGGTTTTTTAGTGTAAGGCTTGTCGGGAAATATCCTTATCCAAACCTTTGCACCTTTTTTAAGGCTTCTTACGAGGGCTACCCGCACCGCTTCTATCTGTTGCTGGGTAATCCAAGCACGGTCAAGAGCTTGTATTCCGTATTCACCGAAAGCAAGTTTATTACCCCTGAAGGCCTTACCTTTGAGGGTTCCCCTTCTTTGCTTTCTCCATCTTACCTTTTTAGGCTGGAGATACATCTCTTAACCCTCCTTTGCAGCTTGCTTTATTTCTTCCTCTATCTTCTTGAGTATTTCCTCTTTACCGCCCTTTAGGATGTCTTCCTTGTATATCCAGACCTTTACGCTCAGGATTCCGTATTTCGTGTAAGCGGTTGCAAATCCGTAATCTATATCCGCCCTCAGCGTCTGGAGGGGCATTCTTCCGACCAGAAACCACTCCTTTCTTGCGAGTTCCGCTCCTCCGATTCTTCCCTTTACCTGAACCTTTACCCCTTTTGCCCCCGCCTTCAGTGCGTTATCAATTGCCCTTTTCATAGCCCTTCTGTGGGATACCCTTCTCTCTATCTGGAGAGCTATATCTTCCGCAACAAGCTGGGCATCAAGCTCGGGAACCTTAACCTCAAGGACTGAGATACTTATCTCCTTTCCGGGGAGCATTCTCTCTATAGTCTTTTTAAGCCTGTCTACCTCCTGTCCCCTTCTTCCGATAACGATTGCGGGCTTTGCGGTATGTATCTTTATTCTGACCTTATCAACAATTCTTTCTATTTCAACTTTTGATATACCCGCAACTTTATACCTTTTCTTTATATAGTTCTTTATTTTGAGGTCTTCATGAAGGAGCTTAGCATAGTCCCTTTTGGGTGCATACCACTTTGAAGGCCAATCCTTAATAACGCCGAGCCTGAAGCCTATCGGGTGCGTTTTCTGACCCATGCTTACTCTTCCTCCTTACCTTCGGGCTTTTCCTCTAAAATTATTGTAATATGGGATAATCTTTTCCTTACCATTGTAGCTCTTCCGTGGGCTCTCGGTATCCATTTCTTAAGTATTGGACCCCTGTCCGCAACCGCCTTCTTGATGTAAAGCCTGTCTAAGTCCAGACCTTTCTGTTCCGCGTTCGCTATAGCACTCTTTAAGAGTTTTTCCGCAATTCTTGCCGCTTTTTTGGGAATAACCTTAAGTAGATAAAGAGCCTCTCCTACGTCTTTCCCGTGTATCTCCCTTAAAACGAGCCTTGCCTTTAAGGGTGAAATGTGAGCATACCTGAGGATAGCTATGGCTTGATTCGGCTTGTAACCTTCCCTCTGGGATTTGTCCTTTATCCTAAGCTGTCCCATGATTTATCACCTCACTTCTTCTTCACAACTTTAGCGGTTTTATCCGGGTGACCTTTAAAGGTTCTCGTGGGTGCAAACTCACCGAGTTTATGCCCTACCATATCTTGAGTGATGTAGACGGGGATAAAAGTCTTTCCGTTGTGAACGGCTATTGTATGGCCTACGAACTCGGGTATTATCGTGGTAGCCCTTGAGTATGTTCTTACAACCTTTCTCTCTCCCGCTTCGTTCATTTTCCTTATCCTCATCCACAGCTTGGGGTCAACGTAAGCTTTTTTCTCGGTCATCTGTTTATACTGTGCGTATATCTCCTCGTATTTCCTTACCCTGTTCGTAATGATTTCCAGAGCCCTTACTTCCGACTGAACCTTGTTTACCTCTCTGATAAGTTCCTTTAGCTGTTCGTCACCTTCTGCTTCTATCTTGGGCTTTCCTTTATGGGCTTCCCTAAGTTGTTTTTTCAGGTTTTCAAGAACCTGCTTTCTCTCTTCAAGAAGTTCCTCAAGGTCCCTTAAGCTTGTCTTTCCTTTAAGAAGTTCAAAGGAACCGTATCTCTTTATGGCTTCTCTAACGAGCTTATAAGCCCTTTGGAGTTTCTTGTAAAGCTTGTAATACTCTTCCGGATTTTCTATTAATCTGTTTCTCTTGTTCCATGCACCTTTAAATCCCATTTCTCAAGCCTCCTTTATAAGGGCTTTCCGTCCCTTCTTGTTACGATAAACTTATCGGAATACTTCTTACCCCTTCTCGTCTTGTATCCCTTTGTCTTCCATCCCCACGGAGATTCGGGATGTTTTCCTCTTGTTCTTCCCTCACCACCGCCGTGGGGGTGGTCAACGGGATTCATTGCGGTTCCCCTGGTGTGGGGTCTCCATCCGAGCCATCTTGCCCTTCCCGCCTTTCCGAGCTTAACGAGTTCGTGTTCCGCAAGTCCTACCCTTCCGATGGTTGCCATACACCTTTCGTGAATCATCCTCACTTCGCCCGAAGGCATCTTTACGAGGACATATCCCTTTTTGGTAGACCTTCCGAGAACCTGTGCCCAAGTTCCCGCAGCCCTTGCTATCTGCCCTCCCTTTCCGGGCATAAACTCTATGTTGTGAACAATCGTTCCTTCGGGTATGTATTTGAGGGGCATGGCGTTTCCCGGTTTTATCTCGGGGAGAGGCTTGCCCGCTTCCGCGTCTTCCCAGCTTATTGACATTACGGTATCTCCCACCTTGAGACCTTCCGGCCAGATTATGTATCTCTTTTCACCGTCAGCGTAATGCAAAAGACATATTCTCGCACTTCTGAAGGGGTCATACTCTATGGATACGACTTTTGCGGGAACTAAGCTTTTATCCCTCTTGAAATCTATAATTCTGTAAAGCTTCTTATGTCCTCCTCCCCTGTGCCTTGCGGTTATATTTCCCCTTTGCCTTGACCTTCCCTTTGCCCTGTGCCACCACTTTAAAAGGGATTTTTCGGGCTCAACTTTATTCTTCTTTACGAGGACGAGTTCCTTTCCTTTTCTTACTAATTTCTCTATTTCCTCAAAATCGTAGAGAACCGCGTGCCTGGTTCCGTTTGTTACGGGCTTTAATTTTCTTACACCCATCTTTTACACCTCACTTTTGTGCAAACTCAAGGATGTCTATTTTATATCCCTTTTCAAGGGTTACTATTGCCTTCTTCCATTTTTTTGTAGTGCCGTATTGCCTGAACTTGTTCCATACCCTCTTTTTCTTAGGCTTCACTATCATGGTGTTTACTTTTTTTACTTTTACGTTAAAAAGCTTCTCAACCGCCTGCTTTATCTCGGGCTTTGAAGCGTCAAGGGCAACTTCAAAGGTATACTTGTTGTAATCTTCCATGAGCCTGTTGCTTTTTTCCGTAATTATCGGCCTTATCAGTATTTCCCAGGGTTTTCTTTGACTCATCTTACGCCTCCACTTTCTTGTATATTCTGTCAAGGCAGTCCTTATGAATCACGAGTTTATTAGCCCATAAAACGTCATAAACGTTTAATCCCTCGGGGAGTAAAACCCTGACGTTTTGTAGATTCCTGAAGGATTTGTATAAAACTTCATTCTTTTCGGGAATAACTATTAAAGCCTTTTCTTTATCAATCCCGAGGTTTTTAAGAAACTCAACCGCTTTTTTTGTCTTGGGTTTATCCCCTAAATCTATGCTATCAACGAAGATGATACCGTTGTTTTGAGCTTTATCCGATAAGGCCATCTTAAGCCCGAGCTTTCTCACCTTCTTGGGAAGGGGATACTCGTAATCCCTGGGTTTGGGTCCGTGGGCTACACCGCCTCCTACGAATATGTTTACACCTCTCTCCCCGTGCCTTGCATTACCCGTTCCCTTTTGGGGGAGAATCTTCCTACCGGAATATGCTACCTCTCCCCTTGTCTTCGTTGAGTGGGTTCCCTGTCTTCTCTTTGCGAGTTGCCACTTTACCACTTCCCATAGAACGTGTTTTTTTACCTTTACGTTAAATACGTCGTCCCTTACCTCAACATCACCTATTTTCATGATTCAGCCACCTCTGTAGATTCTTCTTTAATCAGATTTTCAAGTATGAACTGAAGTCTCTTTTGCTTTAGCTTCTGGCTCTTTCTGTATGCGATGGTTGACTGCTCAACCACAACCATGCCTTTATTATGTCCCGGAACGGAACCCTTTACGAGTATTGCGTTTTCTTCCGGAAGGACGTCAACCACAAATAAACCCTGAACCCTTACGGGTTTGGCTCCGTAATGTCCGGGCATCCTTTTGCCCTTCCATACCCTACCCGGGTCGGTTCTTTGTCCTATCGCACCTACAGCCCTGTGATATCTGTGTCCGTGGGATTTGGGAAAGCCGGAAAAGTCCCATCTTTTCATAACGCCCGCAAAACCCCTACCTTTTGATATACCCCACACGTCTACCAAATCACCCGGCTTAAATACGTCTTGAACCCTCAATTCCTGTCCCGATTTGAACTCTTCGGGATTATCAACCCTGAACTCCCAAAGTCTTCTCAAAAGCGGAACACCGTGTTTCTTGAAGTGTCCTATAAGGGGCTTCGTAAGATGCTTTTCCTTTGCTTCGTAAGCACCTACCTGAATGGCGTTATAACCGTCCTTCGTGTTTACGGATTTTACCTGAACTACATAATTTACGGGAAACTTTATAACGGTAACGGGAATGGCGGTCCCGTCCTTTAGAAGAACGCGTGTCATTCCTACTTTTTCACCTATCAATCCCAGAGGCATCCCTCTAACCTCTCATCTTTACTTCTACATCAACACCTGCGGGAAGGTTTATTTCCATAAGTGCCTCTATTGTTTGCGGGGTGAACCTCGTTATGTCTATTATCCTTGAAAACTCCCTTATTTCAAAGTGTTCCCTTGATTGGTCAAACTTGTGGGGTGAGCGAAGAACACACCACTTTCTCTTTCTCGTGGGAAGGGGAATGGGGCCCCTCACGACCCCGCCGGTTCTTTTCACGGTTTCTATTATCTGTTTAACCGATTGGTCTAAAACCCTGTGGTCAAAAGCCTTAAGTTTTATCCTTATTTTCTCCTGCTCCATTTTCAAACTCCTCAGTCAAGGATTTTGGTAACAACACCCGCACCTACAGTCCTTCCACCT
>CAYRMG010000042.1:0-10447 GCA_964425585.1 uncultured Aquifex sp.
AAAGGTGTTGAGTTTGAAGGAAAGGAAGTTCTTATTCGAATCAGATAAGTGGTGGGCCCGGAGGGACTCGAACCCCCGACCTGGGGATTAGAAATCCCCTGCTCTATCCAACTGAGCTACGGGCCCTACAGAAGATTTATTATATTACATTTGCTCCATTTTTCAATTAAAAATTAGGAATATAGCTATAAGCACTTTCACACCTGCAATAATATCTTGAACATATATTCCAAGAAAGGGGGTTATAAAATGTTTAACCTTCATCCTCCTATGGTTCATTTTGTGATAGCGCTTACCATTTCGGGAACCTTATTTGAGATTCTCTATTTCGTCACAAAGAGGGAAGTTTTTTCAAACGCTTCACTTTTAAACTTCCTCCTTGCGGTTCCTTTCGGATGGGGTGCGTGGTTCACGGGACATCAGCAGGAGGAAATCGTAAGAGATTTTATAAAAAATACCTACGCTTCTTCACTTCTTGAAACTCATGAAACATTAGGTTTCATAGTTGCGGTTCTCGTAACCGTTCTTGCAATTCTTAAGCTTATATCCTACGGAAGAAATATAAAAGCTCTTAACTTAGCGGTTATCGTCGTTTCCCTTATAACTTCCGCGATAATTGTATATCAAGGAAACATAGGGGGAAAGATGGTTTACCTTTACGGAGTCGGTGTAAAACCAGTTATGGAGGGGCAAAGATGAGAAAAATTGTATTTATTACTTTAGGACTTTCCCTTTTTGTCTTTTCACACGGTGAGGGAAAGGGAGAAGTTGTTCTAAAAAAACCCCCCGAAAGTTTAAAAAAGTATTATCCCCCTCACTCCGAAAAGTTTGAGTTTTTAAACAATATGCACACAATGAGCACCGCTTTTTACGCTGTCCAGCTGAATATTAACGATGAAAACTGGGAAAAAGCCGTTGAGTGGGCTAAGAAGCTCGTTGAGACCTACAAGAAAACCGCGGAAATGGTTCCCGAGTGGAAAAATTACTTTGATTTTAAAAAGGCGGATAACTATCTCAAAGCGGTTGAATCAAGGAATATTGATAGGGTAATAAAGGCTGCTCAAGAGCTCGGGAAAACCTGTGCGAAATGCCATCAGGATAACGAAATAGCCACGAAGATTTACTATCGCTTTCCCAACTTCCATGAGGTAAAAGTGGAGGACCCCGTTGAGTTCACCGAGATGAACTTAGAAGATTTCATGAAAAAACTTACAAACTCTCTTAAAGCCACAAATATATACCTATCTCAGGGAAATATTGCCGCGGCTCAGGAACACGGAATGAACTTTGTAGAAAGGGCAAGAGCCCTTAAGGAAACCTGTGTAAAATGCCATACAAAAGAGGCGGAAATAGAAGCTATAACGGGTAAAGATTACGACAAAGCTTTAACAGCCCTTGAGAATTTATTTAACTCGGAAAAACCCGATAAGAACTTGATAAAGAAAAATCTTTCAAAGATAAGTATGACGTGTTATACCTGCCACAACGTTCACCTAATACCCGCAAAGATAAAATCAGCTTTGGGTAAATGAGGTTTCTTCTTCTCTTAACACTTATCTTTCTGCTCGGGTGTGAAAAGCTAAATGAGATATTTCTTGAGGAAGATTTACTTCAAAGACCGCCTTCACAAAGGTGTGCAGACTGTCATACGAAGATATACGAAGCATGGAAAGAAAGCAGGCATTACCACGCATGGATAAGTGAGAAGTTTAAAGAAGAAACGGAGAACTATTCAAAACTCAAGTGTCTATCCTGTCATGCACCTCACCAGGTTGACCCGTTAAAAAAACCCCTCTTAAGGGTTGAAAGAAGGCACGAAGGAGTGAACTGTATAGCTTGCCACTTCAAAGAAGAGACAAAATCAATGCACGGGCCTTATAAGGTATGGTCTCCTCCTCATCCATCAACGCAGGATAAAAACTATACAAAATCGGAAATATGTGCGGGATGCCATCAACAAACTTATAAGGAGTGGAAAGCAGCAAGGGTAAAGATAACGTGTCAGCAATGTCATATGAAGGTTGTTGATTACACATGGATAATGGATAAATTCCCCTTCTTTCTCTTTCATACAAGGAAAGCCCTTCACGACCATACTTTTCCCGCGGGAAAGGCAAAGCCTAAGGATATAAAAATATTCCTACAAGACGAAAAACTGAATATAGTTAATGTCGGCATTCCCCACAACCTCCCGACGGCGGACCAAGGAAACCCCAGGTATTACATGATTGTGAAAATTCTATATAAAAACGGAAAAAGGAAAACGATAAGAAGGTTTTTTTCAGCTCAAGCAAAAACCGCCCTAAGATATTTACAGCCCTTTATGCTTAAAATCCCCGAATACGAGAAGGTTGAAAAAATAAGGGTTGAACTCTACAGAAAACTCGCCTGGCAAAAGAAAAGGGAACTGGTGATTGTTGATGAGCTGAAACCGGTTAGGGTAGATTACAGATAACTGTATGATTCTTTAAGTTTCTTTTCCCAATTCCATGCGGTTTTTATAATGAGTTCTAAATCATCATATTTAGGTTTCCACCCGAGGATTCGTTTTATCTTATCTACTTTTGCTACAAGCACAGGAGGGTCTCCTTCTCTCCTCGGAGCTTCAACTACCTTGAAATCCCTTTCGGTAACTTTTTTAATAGCTTCTATAACCTCCATCACCGAGTAGCCATGTCCGTATCCGCAGTTAAATATATCACTTTCTCCTCCTTCAAATAGATACTCAAGGGCTAATATGTGCGCTTCAGCGAGGTCTATAACATGGATAAAATCCCTTATACATGTTCCATCGGGTGTAGGATAATCGCTGCCGTATAGTTTAAAGGTAAAATCGGAGTTCAGTATGGACTTCAAAGCTGAGGGAATTAGATGAGTTTCGGGATTGTGTGCCTCCCCTATACGTCCTTCCAAATCCGCCCCTGCAGCGTTGAAGTATCTCAGAGATACATATCTGAAATCTCTTGAATTGCTTAGGTCTCTCAATATTCTTTCAACGGCTGCCTTAGTTTCCCCGTAGGGATTAATGGGATTTAAAGGGGCATCTTCCGATACGGGAATTTCCTCAGGTATTCCGTAAACTGCCGCGGAGGAGGAGAATATAAACTTATCCACGTTGTATTCTTCCATAACTTCAAGCAGATTCAATGTATTGGCAACATTATTTTTATAGTATTTCAAAGGCATTCTTTTACTTTCGGGAACAATGATAGAGGCGGCAAAGTGTATAACCGCATCGGGTTTGAACTCTTCAAAAACTTTTCTCAAGGTATCTTTATCGCTTAAATCCGCCTTTACAAGTTTTCCGTGTAAAACTGCCCATCTGTGTCCCGTTGATAAGTTATCGTAGGTAAGAACCTCATAACCCCTCTCCCCCAGAAGCTTTACTGTATGGGAACCTATGTATCCCGCACCGCCCGTTACGAGAACCCTTATCATTTTTCAACCACCTCTTTGTAATACTCGCACAAATCTTTTATAACGCATTTGTCGCATTCGGGTTTTCTCGCTTTACATACGGTTTTTCCGTGATTGAGAAGGAGTAAGGAAAACTTAGTCCATAGTTCCTTAGGAACCATTTCCCTTAGTTCCTCCTCCATCTTATCCGGATTTTTCTGTTTACTCAAACTTATTCTCTCAACAACCCTGTGAACGTGTCTGTCCACGATTATGGCAGGAAGTCCGAATGCACCGCCTATTACCATATTTGCGGTTTTCCTTCCTACTCCCGGAAGCTTTGTTAATTTCTCAACTTCCCCCGGTATTTCACCGCTGTAAAGCTCAATAAGTTTCCGGCAACAATCTCTGAGCAATTTTGCCTTTCTCCTGTAAAAGTTTATGCTCTTTATATCTTCTTCAATTTCTTCTAGCGGTGCTTTTGCTATATCTTCGGGTTTTTTATACTTTTTAAAGAAGTTCTTGCTTACCTCGTTAACAACTTTGTCGCTTTCCTGTGCTGCAAGAATGGCCATAACAAGTAATTGGAAAGGGGTTTCAAACTCAAGCTCCAGGCGGGGATCGGGATAAACCTTTTCAAGTCTTTTTACTATTTCTACCGCTTTCTTTCTTAACTCTTCAACGTTTCTATTACTTTTGCTACGTGTCCCTTTGCCTTTACGTTTCTCCATGCCTTTACTATTTTACCCTCCTCATCTATTACAAAAGTAGACCGTATAATTCCCTTTGTAACCTTACCGTATGCTTTCTTTTCTCCGTAAGCTCCGAACATCTCGGCTATCTTCTTATCCCTATCCGACAGAAGTATAAAATTTAGGCTGTATTTTTCCCTAAACTTTTTGTGGGAGTTTACGCTATCCGGGCTTATTCCTATGACCACGTATCCCATATCCTTCAAAAGATTAAGGTTATCTCTGAAATCACAGGCTTCCTGGGTGCAACCGGGCGTGTTGTCCTTGGGATAAAAGTAAATGATAAGTTTCTTGCCCTTAAACTCCTCAAGGCATATCTCTCTTTCCTTTCCTTCTTCATCTATTCCCGGGAGGCAGAACTCGGGAACCTTATCGCCTTCTTTAAGCATAATTTTATATTTTATATAGTATGGCAGGGCACAGTCACTGGGCACAGATTAAGCACAAAAAGGCTAAAGTAGACGCCCAAAGGGGTAAGCTCTTTAGCAAACTGATAAGGGAAATCATAGTCGCAACAAGACTCGGAGGTCCGAATCCCGAATTTAATCCGCGATTGAGAACAGCTATAGAACAGGCAAAGAAGGCAAATATGCCCTGGGAGAATATAGAAAGGGCTATAAAGAAAGGTGCGGGAGAGCTCGGAGGTGAACAGTTTGAAGAGGTGATATACGAAGGATACGCACCTGGCGGTGTCGCGGTAATGGTTATGGCAACAACGGACAACAGAAACAGGACAACCTCCGAGATAAGACATATCTTTACCAAGCACGGGGGGAACTTAGGTTCATCGGGATGCGTATCTTACCTGTTTGAGAGAAAGGGATACATAGAAATTCCCGCGAAAGATATATCAGAAGACGAGCTTTTAGAAAAAGCCGTGGAAGCAGGTGCGGAAGACGTTCAACCCGGTGAAGAAGTTCATATAGTTTACACCTCTCCCGAGGAACTATACGAAGTCAAAGAAAAGCTTGAGAAAATGAACGTTCCAATTGAGAAAGCTCAGATAACGTGGAAACCCATTTCCACCGTTCAGATAACCGATAAAGAGACCGCTCAGAAGGTTTTAAAGCTTTTAAATGCCCTTGAGGAGCTTGATGACGTTCAACAGGTTATAGCAAACTTTGAAATGCCCGAGGAGCTCCTTCAAGAAGTAGGCTAATCCTTTTCCCTCTTTCCCTTCTAAAATATAAATAATGAACTTACAAGGAGGAGGTGGATGGCTAATTTACGCGAAACACTTGAAAATCTCGCTTCCTTTAGACCGGACAAGTATTACGTTACAACCCTTTACCTGAGGTTATTACCCGAAGACAGACAAGATAACAAGTATCTCCTGACCTACAAGGATTTAGTAAAGAAGAGGGAAAAGGAGCTTGAAAAAGTCGGAGACAAAGATGTAGTTGCATCTCTGAGGGAGGATGTAAAGAGAATTCAGGATTTCTTATCGGAGCCGAAGAATCTTGAAAATTGCAGGGGTATAGCCATATTCTCTTGTTCTTCAAAGGGACTTTTTGAATACGTAAAGCTTCCCTACGTTTACAGAAACAGGCTTATGTTTTCTCCCGACCCGCTGGTCAGAGAAATTGCCGCAATAGATGAGGAGTTCGGAAGGGTTGCGGTTCTCCTTGTAGACAGGAAACATATCAGATATTTCCTTATGGATATAACGGGAATAGAGGAAAAACTAGATTTTCTTGAACCCATGACCACGAGAGCCCACAGATTCCACAGCGGCGGGGCACTTCTGAAGGGAGCGGAGGGCTCGTTCCAGTATAGGATGCCCGCAAGGGGAGCAGCTCCGAACGTTGTTCAACACGGAGTGGGAGAGTGGAGATTTCACACGAGGCTAAAAGAGGAGTGGCACAGAATACTAAAACTTGCTTCCGATGCCCTTTTTGAAGAATGGAAAAGGGTTTACTTTGACAAGCTTGTAGTGGGCGGATTTATAGAGGAAGGACTGAGGGAAATAGAAAACTTCCTTCACCCTTACCTCAGGGAAAGGCTTGTAGGATATATAGAGGCTACGCCCGAGGAGATGAAACCCCACCAGGTTTGGGAAAAGGTTCTTGACCTTCTTTGGAAAAAGGACAGAGAACAGGAAAAGGAAGTTATATCGGAACTCAACGAACTTGTAGGAAAAGGCCTTGCGGTAAACGGAACATCAAGAGTCCTTGAGATGCTGGCAATAGGGAACGTAAGAACCCTTATACTTCCCGAAGACTTTGAAAAGCCGGGATACTTATGTCCAAAAAGCCACCTTGCTTTTCTAAAACCCGAATGCCCTTTACCCGATGAGGAGGCGGTTCCCATAAGCGACGTTGTTGATGAAGCTCTTGAAGAGGCATTAGACCAAAAGGCAACCGTTGAGGTGATAATAGACAAAGAACTCCAGAAGAAAGTTGACGGTCTTGCCGCATTTTTGAGGTTCAGGCTGTAGTTTCCTTCCCTTTAAATAACCTTTAGAATTTTTATTTATGAACGAGAGATTAATGATATTCATAGATGGTTCAAACCTCTTTCACGGGATAAGATACCTGAACATAAAAATTGATTACTCAAAACTTGTTGAGTTTTTAAAAGAAGGAAGATACCTTGTAAGAGCTTACTTTTATACCGCGGTTCCCCAGGAAAAGGATGTAAAGAAGGGAACACCCGAGTGGGACAGCCTTATGAGACAAAAACGATTTCTTGACGAGCTTTCCTTTATGGGAATAAAGGTAAAAACCGCGAACCTCAGAAAACTTCCGAGCGGTGAGTATTTAGAGAAGGAAGTTGATATAATGCTCGCTACGGATATGCTTTCCCTCGCCTTTCTAAACGCATACGATACCGCAGTTCTCGTAAGCGGAGATAGTGATTTTATACACACGGTTGAAGCGGTTCAAAGCCTCGGAAAGAGAGTAGAAAACGCAACCTTTAAGAAAACAAGCTCATACAATCTCAGGAAGGCCTGTGATAGGTTTATACTCCTTGATGATTACATAGACGTTTTCATCATGGAGGAAAAGAAACCCCTTCCCGTAAAGGCGGAAGAGGTTAAGGAAGAAGAGGAAAAAGCCATAAGCTTTTTTGAAAAGCTAAAAAGATTTTTTACATCATGAAAATTCTAATAGCTTCAACCAATAGGGGAAAGATAGAGGAGTTCAAAAGGGTTCTTGAACCAGTCGGGATTGAGGTGGTTGAACCTAAGGAAAAACTTGAGATTGAAGAGAAAGGAGAGACATTCCTTGAAAACGCTTGTATAAAGGCAAAGGCTTACTACGAACGCTATGGAATTCCGAGTCTTGCGGACGATTCCGGTTTGGTGGTTGATGCGATAAGTCCATATCCCGGTATATACTCAAGCAGGTTTTACTCAATTGAGTTCGGCGGAAAAGAAGAGGTAAAGGAAACAAAGGACGAAGCAAATATAAGGAAGCTGTTGAGACTTCTCAAAGGGAAAAAGGAAAGAACTGCGAGGTTTATCGCGGTTTTATTTTTTTACACAGGGGATAGAGGTTTTTTCGTTAAGGGTGAAGTGAAGGGAAGGATTTCCGAAAGTCCAAGGGGAGAAAAGGGATTCGGATACGACCCCGTATTTATACCCGAGGGGTATGATAAAACCTTTGCGGAACTACCTCCGCAAGAGAAGGACAGAATATCCCACAGAGGAAGGGCACTTGAGAAGTTCCTTGAGATAATTAAAGGTTGTGAGGGAATATTTACACAAAAAGAGAAGTTATGAACTTTTAAGGGAAGTATTCCACGTAATAAGTATACTTTCCACAAACAGGTTCAAGAGACTTAGAAAGGAGGTTTTACCGAAGATTCCCTTTTACAATAGATTAGAGGAAATTCTTGAGCATCTATTTGCCCTTTATCCCTATCATCCATTGTTTAAACCCGGGAAGGAAAAAAGGGTAGCCCTTATTCTATTTCTTTCGGATATATCCTTCACCCGCTCCCTTTGTTCAAAGTTAATAGATAAAGCGTTGAGCGAAGCTCAAAGAAACTGGAAAGTTTACGTTTTGGGTTCTAAATGCAAAAACGCAAAGTTAAACTACTTTGAAAAAGTTGAATTCGTTGAAGGTGTATTTAAAAAAAGTGTAAATACAGAAAAGCTTGTAAACCTGAACAGGGAACTATTTAGAAAATATGTAGAAGGGGAGCTTGACGGGATTTACATTCTTCACGCGGAGTTGCTTACGGAAGAGGCGGATTCAGGCCTATACGAAGGAAGAGAGGAAGAAGGAAAACAGTTTCATATAACTCCGGTAAAGTTTTACGAAAGGGGAAAACCATTTACTTACAGGGCTCATGAACTGGGTATATCGGGAAATTACGCTGTTCGTCTTTTTAGGTTTATTCCGCCCGTTATAAAAAAGAAATATAAAAAGCATTTAATACTCAACTTTGAGGGAAAGGAAGAGGAGATTATAGAGGAAGTTCTCAGGCTTTACCTGGATTTTTATATTCAATTTCTGGCGTATGAGCACGCGGCCGTGTTGAACTTGGTTCGCTTCAGAACGGGAAAAAGGATAGAGGACAAACTCTCAAAAAGGTTAAAGGATATTCAGATAAAAATTAATAAGGCAAGACAGGAAAAAATAAACAGGGAGCTCCAGGATATAGTATTTGCCCTACTGGCTTTTGAAGAAAAGAAGTTTAAGGATATTAACCTTGGTTGTGGTGTTCTTGAAATCGGAGAGGAGATATACGATGATTTGAAAAAGGAAATTATAGAAAGGATAAAGCGATTAATTCCCCTTTGCGAGGTGAGATATACAAAGGGACTTCTCGGATTCAGGATTTTAAGCGGGAAAATCGTCTACGACTTTTCCGCCGATTTTTATCTGAAGAAACTTGAGAGGGTTATAAAATATGAGTTATGAACGAAAAGTATGAGGCTGTTATAGGTCTTGAGATACACGTCCAGATGGATACAAAGACGAAAATGTTCTGCGGCTGTAAGGTTGAGTTCGGAGCCGAGCCAAACACGAACGTCTGTCCCGTATGCCTCGGAATGCCGGGAGCTCTTCCCGTTCTGAATAAAAAGGCTGTTGAGTATGCGATAAGGGCGTCCCTTGCCCTGAACTGTGAGGTTCACGAGGAATCGGTATTTGAAAGAAAGAACTACTTCTATCCTGACCTTCCTAAAGGTTATCAGATATCCCAGTATGAAAAACCCCTTGCAACCAACGGATGGGTTGAGATAGAGCTTCCTGACGGACAGAAAAAGAAGATAAGAATTAGAAGACTCCATATAGAAGAGGATGCGGGAAAGACCATTCACAAGGGCGATAAGAGCTACGTTGACCTAAACAGAGCGGGAACACCCCTTATGGAAATCGTAACGGAGCCAGACATAAGAACCCCCGAAGAGGCGAGAATATTCCTTGAAAAACTGAGAAATATAATGAGGTATTCGGGTGTATCTAAGGCGGATATGGAAAAGGGACAGCTCAGATGCGATATAAATGTATCCATACGTCCGAAAGGCTCCGATAAATTCGGAACGAGGGTTGAGATAAAGAACGTAAACTCCTTCAGGTTTGTCCAGAAAGCCCTTGAGTATGAGATAGAAAGACAGATAAAGGTAGTTGAAGAAGGGGGTGAGGTGGTTCAAGAAACGAGAACCTTTGACCCTCAAACGGGTAAAACTTACACGATGAGAACGAAAGAGGAAGCGGAGGATTACAGATACTTCCCCGACCCAGATTTATTACCCCTCAAGGTAAGCAAAGAATGGATAGAAGAAATAAAGAGAAATATGCCCGAGCTTCCCGACCAAAGGTTCAAGAGGCTTATAGAACAATACGGTCTTTCCGAATACGAGGCGGGTATTCTCGTAAACCATAAAGAGGTAGGGGACTTCTTTGAAGAGGCGGTAAAATACTTCAACGAACCCAAGGGCATAGTAAACTGGCTCATAAATGACCTTCTGGGATTACTGAGGGAAAAAGGAATAAGCATAGAAGAAAGTCCCGTAAAACCCGAACATCTTGCTGAACTCGTTAAACTCATTAAGGAAAATGTCATATCCACGAAGATAGGAAAGGAAGTTATAAAAGATATGGTGGAAACGGGCAAATCCCCGTCTAAGATAGTTGAAGAAAAAGGACTAAAGCAGATTACCGATGAAGGAGCAATTAAAGAGCTCGTTAAGAAAATCTTTGAAAAACATCCTAAGGAAGTGGAAAGGTTAAAGAACGGCGAGGAGAAACTTATAGGATTTTTCGTCGGGCAGGTTATGAGAGAAACAAAAGGAAAAGCAAATCCTCAAGTGGTAAATAAGGTAATAAGGGAGCTTGTAAAGGAAG
>CAYRMG010000043.1:0-10308 GCA_964425585.1 uncultured Aquifex sp.
GAAAATCTTCTTAGCTATCCATCCGAGCATCTTAAAATTAATATAATTTATTCTTATAAAATAATTAGGCTTATATAACCGCGGCTTCAGACTTTATAAAAAGTGCTTATTCCTATAAGAGGATAAGAGTTTTAGAATGTATTAATGAAGCTTTACTCTCAAGGAGGGAAGGTATGAATAAGCTGGTTCTTGAAAAATTAACGGAGCAAAAGGAAAGCCCGGAGTATATGCAGATAAGCTGGGCTGCGGCTATGACACTGGGTCTTATTCCCGGAGAATTTTATAGGAATACAAAACTAAGCTGTATAAACACACTCCTCACGTATCCTTCCGGATGTCATGCAACGTGTGCATACTGCGGACTTCAAAAAGCCCGCGATATAGAATACTCAAAGAAAAACTTTATAAGGGTTGAGTGGCCTACCGTTAAGCTTGACGAAATTATAGAGAGAACGAAGAAAGTCGGTCATGCGGAAAGATTATGCATATCCCAAATAACCCATCCGAGGGCTATAAGAGACACGAAGTATATACTTGAAAAGGTTCACAAAGAGCTCGGAGAACAACTGTTTATATCCGTTCTCTTGAACGCTACCGGACACACATACGAAGACCTTGAAGATTATAAGCGTCTCGGAGCGGATACTCTTACGGTTGCCATTGATGCGGCAACACCAGAACTCTTTGAAAAACTAAGAGGAAGGCCTATGAACAGCCCTCACAGGTGGGAAACCTACTGGAAGGTTCTTGAGTGGTGTGCTGACATAATGGGTGACGGATATGTGGGTGCTCACCTGATAGTAGGTCTCGGAGAAACGGAAGAAGAAATGGTAAGAACGATACAGAGGGTAAGAGACCTCGGCGGAAGAACCCATTTATTCTCCTTCTGGCCTGAGGAAGGTTCTTTAATGGAAAAAGAAAAGCCCTGTCCCGCTCCCCAATACAGAAGGGTTCAGATGGCAAGATACCTTATAGATAACGGACTTGCCCGTTATGAAGATATGAAGTTCAACGAAAAAGGACAGATAATAGACTGGGGCGTTTCAAAAGAGGTATTTGAAGAAATATTCTGGAGCGGAAGACCCTTCATGACCGCAGGTTGCAGAGGTAAAACGACGGAAGTAGCCTGCAACAGACCCTTCGGAGATTGTTCCGTGACGGATATAAAGAGCTATCCTTTCAAACCCAACAGGAACGACCTAAAGAGGATAAGGAAACAGATGTTTGATTACGAAATGGAAACCCACTATCCCGACATACTCAATCCGAGTTCATTCAGATATGCCCATTAACTTGTTAGGTGAGTTATAATTAACCATTATGAAAAAGTTTATCTTTGCCTTCCTTTCTCCTTTAATAATTTTTGCTGTTGAAAAAGAAGGGCTCTTTAAAAAGGGATACGAAATTTATAAAAGAACCTGCAGTGCTTGCCACGTTGAGTATATGTCCCCCGAAGAAATAAAGAAGGTAAGAATGACCGTTATGAAGGGTGGAAAACCGCCGATAAGTGCACCCCCGATGAATGAAGTATCCGCAAGGGTAAAGCATTTTTATCCCAATGAGCTTGAGTTTATTGAGTTTGTTAAAGACTATATAACCAATCCGTCAAGAGAAAAAGGTGTTTGCATGCCTATGGCTTTCAAACTCTTCGGTGTGATGCCCCCGATAGGAAAAACACTAACCGAAGAGGAAAAAGAAGCGGTGGCCTACTGGCTCTATCACAGGTATAAGGATACGTGGAGAACCATAAGAAAACAAATGATGATGGGAAAATAGACAAAAGCTTAATTTTCTAAGGTAAAGTCCGAATTTTTACCCGAATTAATACCCGAAAGTTAGTTAGTGCTTACATAAAAATTTTGGGATAGACAGAAAGCTTGAAAATCAAAGTTAAGAGCTTGAGGAAAATTTATCGGGGGATACTATTAATATTGTCTTTAGGAGGTGAAACAATGAGAGTAAAAATAACGGATAGAGACGCACTTATAGTTGTTGATATGCAAAAAGACTTTATGCCCGGCGGTGCACTTCCCGTTCCCGAAGGGGATAAAATAATTCCGATTCTTAATGAATACATAAAGTTATTTGAAAAAAAAGGGCTTCCCGTATTCTTTACAAGGGACTGGCATCCACCCAATCACATATCCTTTAAAGGACACGGCGGTATATGGCCTCCCCACTGTGTCCAGAATACGGAAGGAGCTAAGTTTCACGAAGAGCTGTATATTCCCCGGGACAACAAGTTTATAATTTCCAAGGGAACTTCTCAGGACTTTGACGCTTACTCGGGATTTCAGGGAACCATACTTGAGTCTCTTCTGAGGGAAAGGGGAGTGAGAAGGATATTCGTGGGGGGTGTAGCAACCGACTACTGCGTAAAGAACACGGTAATCGGAGGCATAAACCTCGGATTTGAGGCCATAGTTCTTGAGGATGCCATAAAAGGAGTAGACGTAAATCCGGGGGATGTTGAGAGGGCTGTTGATGAAATGCTATCAAAGGGAGCGGTATTCATAAAGAAAGATGATTTAGTATAACTCTTATGGCTGGCAAAATTCTTAAAAAGGCGTGGCGTATCCTCTCTAACATTCTCCTTTTATACGGCTACTATCTTCTCTTTCTCTTCTTCTACGACACATTTCTGAGGGTAATGAAGCCCTTTGCCTTTCCGCTTTCACTCCTTCTTACCCTATTTATATTCTTCTTGAATGTAGCATACTGGTATAGGGATAAAATACTGGGAAGGTTCAGAAATGCTTAGGTTTCTAATTCTGGGGGTCTTAATAATGGTTCAGGTCTTAACCGCTCAGGAGTTGGTAATAAGAAACCTTCCCAACGGAGGAAAGCTCATAATAAAGCCGAGGGAAGACACTAAAGCTGTTGCAATACACGTATGGTTCAGGGTAGGGTCTGTTTACGAGAAATACGACGAAAAGGGAATGGCTCACTTCCTTGAACATATGTTATTTAACGGAACGGAAAAGTATAAATACGGGGAGATAGACAGGATAATAGAGAGCTTAGGGGGAAACATAAACGCAGGAACATCAAAGGATTACACCTACTATCACGTAGAGATTGCAGCACCATACTGGAAGCAGGCTCTTGAGGTTCTTTACCAGCTTACCTTAAAGGCAACCCTTGACGAAAAAATGATAGAAAAAGAAAAAGAAATAGTAATAGAGGAACTGAGAAGGGGAAAGGATAATCCCACAACCGTTTTATGGGAAGAGTTTGAAAAACTTGCATACAAGGTTTCGCCATACAGGTTTCCCATAATAGGTTTTGAGGAAACCATAAGAAAGTTCACAAGGGAAAAGCTCCTTAGATTTTATAAGTCCTTCTATCAACCGAGGAATATGGCGGTTGTCGTTGTGGGGAACGTTGACCCGAAAGAAGTTGAAAAAGAGGTCTTGAAAACCTTCGGTAAGGAGGAAGGAAGACCGATTCCGAAAGTCCAGATACCTACCGAACCCGAACAGATAGGTGTAAGGTTCAAAAAACTGGAAGACAAAAGGGTTGAAAAAGCTTACTGGATTATAGGGTGGAGAGTTCCCGCCATAGGAAAGAACGAGTATAAAGGACTTCTCGTCTTTAGCGAAATCCTTTGCGGGGGAAGGGTTTCGGTATTTTACAAGGAGCTAAGAGAAAAGGGACTCGTTTACTCTTACTGGTGCGGAGACCTCGGAAGACCGAGGGATAATCTCTTCGTTATAAGTGCAAGCTTTGACCCATCAAGGTATGAGGAGGTGAAAAATAGAGTTTTTGAACTCCTGAAAAAAACCTACGAGAACTTAAACGACGAGATGGTTGAGAAGGCAAAACAGAGAATAATAAACTCCCGTATATTTGAAGAGGAAAAAGTTGAAAACGAAGCCTTTGATATAGGTTATTCCTACACCGTCGTAAGGGATTTAGACTTTTACAGATTCTTTGATAAGAATTTATCAAGGGTGAGAAGGGTTGATGTTATGAAGATATTTGAAAAATATATAAAAGACGATACCTACAGCGAGGTGCTTATGGTTCCTAATGCTTCATGATTTCTTCAACGAGATTGTTTATCTCCCGTGCGAGGTTTATATCCTTTTCGGTTATACCGCCCGCCTCGTGGGTTGTTAGTTTTACCTTCAGTTTTTTGAAGCTTACCTCAAGGTCGGGATGGTGCCAGCGTGCTTCCGCAAGCCCTGCTATAGCGTTAACGATGAATACGGTCGTTTTCCAGTTCTTTGTATTGAACTCCCTATATATATAATTCTCTCCGAGCTCCCATCCTTCAAGCTCGGAAAGGAATTTTTCCACTTCTTCTTTACTTAAGACTCTCATGATATTTAATTTAAAGTATGGCTACTTTTGAGGAAGTAAAAAAAATGGTTCTTGACCTTGGTCTTGAGATTAAAGAGGAAAATCCCGAGGAGGAACTTATAGTCGTTGAGGACGAAGAAAGGGGAATAAAGAACATGGTAATTGATTGCGAAGAGAACCTTCTCATCATTGAGCAACCCATAGGAAAGGTTTCACAGAAGCATTACGGCTGGTTTCTTGAGAGAAACAGGGAGCTTCCTTTCGGGGCTTTCGCCCTTGATGAAAAAGACAAGGTAATACTCTACAGGCAGACCTTAAATCTTGAAACCCTTGATTACGAAGAGCTTGAGGCAAGTATAGCTTCGCTGGAGTTGTTCTTTGCGGAGTGGGGAGGGGAACTTTTAAATATTCTTAAGGAGGAAAGATAATGGGACTTTTAAAGAGACTTTTAAGGATTGTAAAGGCGGAAGCTCACTCGGTTGTGGAGAAGCTTGAAGACCCTATAAAGATAACCGAGGAGGGAATAAGAGAGCTCAAAAAACAGCTTAAAGAAGCGATGGAATCCCTTGCACAGGTGAAGGCAAGCCAGATAAGATTTGAGAGGGAAGCAAGAAACGAAAAGGAAAGGGCAAAGGCCTTAATAAGGAAAGCGGAAGCACTCCTGAAAAGTGCACAAGAAGGGGAGATATCCGCCGAAGAGGCGGAAAAACTTGCCTCTGAGCTCATACAAAAGGCCGAAATCCACGAACAGAACGCAAGAAGACTTGAGGAAGAAGCCAAAAAGCAAAGGGAAATGGCTCTAAAACTCCAGGCTAAAATTGACGAGCTAAAGGTTTTAATAGCTAAATACGAGGCGGAACTCAAAACCCTGAAGGCAAGAATGGCAACCGCAAAAGCCGTAAAGAAGGTAAATAAGGAAATAGCAAAGGTTGACCCTTCCGATACCATAGCAATGCTGGAGAGAATGAAGGAAAAAGTTGAAGAAGAAGAGGCTATGGCTGAAGCATACGAAGAGCTTGCAAAACAAGAAATAGCCACGGATGTTGAAACGGAAGCGGAAAGAAAACTAAAAACCCTTGAGAGCAAGGAAAAACTCCAGGAACTGAAAAAGAGACTGGGTTTATCCTAAAATGGGATTCATTGAAAGATTAAAAAATCTTTTTAAAAGGGAGGAGGAAAAAAAGGATATTGAATTTCTCGGGAATCCCCTTGAGAGGCTGAAAAAGGGAGATATAGTTGAACTTGAGGGGGAAACTTGGGAGGTGAAAGATGTAGCCCTTTACGACTACGGAGCAACGAAGGAAAAGGAGTGGGAAATAGTTTCCGCAAACAGAAGAGGATTTCTGAGCATGGAAGAGGGGAAGATATACTTCTTTACCGAAATAGACCCTGAAGACATACATCCCGATGTAGGGAAACACTACAGGGATTTCGGAAAACCGCCCGAGGAGATAACCTATAAAGGGAAAAGGTATAAACTAAGATACGCAGGGAAAGCGAAATACAGGAAGAACCTTGAGAGTTATCCCGTTTTAATCTGGGAATTTAAGTCGGAGGACGGGGAGATTATTGATGTGGAAATATGGGACGATTACGAGATAGAAGCCTTCAAAGGAAGGGAATTAAAAGAGTGGGAAATTGAGGGTGTTTTTCCTCGTTAGTCTTTTTTTTATACTCTTTTCCTGCTCAAGGCCGATTGAGGTAAATGAAGACCCCTTAAAATTTTTCCTAAGGAATTACGAAAAAGGCATATACAGGTATAAAGTTGAAGAAAACAGGGGTAAGGGAAACGAAAAATGCGAGGTAATTCTAAAAGACCTAATAAAAGGAAGGGAGTATAAGCTGGAGCTTTATACACTCTACTACGTGGAGAGATACCTCCCCGAAGAAAAGATTTACTGTGAGCTTTTTTCAAGAAACAGGTTTATTGAGGTTGCGGGGGATAAGTTCACTCCCCCGTCCGGTTTAAGAATAGTGAAAAATGTAAAGCTCAGAAGGGGTTTATACCTGTGGTTTATGGAAAGAGTAAGGTCTCCCGAAGGGGGCGGAGGGATAATATTCTTTCCTCTGCCGTGGGGGGGCATGGATTACGGAAGATACAGAACCCTTCCCGGAGGCTACGGAGGTAAGTAGCATGAGCTTACTTCTTTTAATCCTTTGGATAATACTCTCAAAATATATCTACAACCTTGTCTTTTTCAGAAATGTAAAAGTAGAGGAAGAGATATTCTCAAGGGGAAACAACGCGGTAGGAATCTCTTTTTCGGGTTTCTTTGTGTCTCTTTCCTTTCTCCTTTACCTCAGTTTTTCTCCGGAAAATCCCCTTAGAGAGTTTTTTACACTTATTTTTATAACTCTTTTACTCTTTTTAGGCGTTTATCTGTTTGACCTTTTATTTTTGAGGAAGATAGACCTAAAGGAGGAAATACTTAAAGGAAATGTATCCGCGGGAATAACGCAAGCTTTTTACTTTCTTTCGGTGGGACTTATACTTTCGGGTGCATACTGGATGCTTGAAAGCTTAATTTTTTCCCTCCTATACTCGGTAATTTATACTCTTCTCGGAATGCTTTTTCTATACATAACTATGCTCATTTTTTCCCGTATTCTTTCCCTTGATTTTCAATCGGAGGTAAAAAAGGGAAACATTTCCGCTTCCTTTCTCCTCGGAATGATATCTTTTTCCGTTTCCATAGTCGTTTTTAATGCAATCTCGGGGGAGTTCGTGGGAAATCTGCTCCTTGATATACTCACAACCTCTTTCTACTTTTTTATATCTCAGTTAATCATGGTAGTTCTTTACCTTCTTTTTGAGTATGTGATTTTCAGGAAGATAATACTTTCCGCTGCAATTCTTGAAAATAACTTGAGTGCCTCTCTTACACTGGGAGGTGTGTTTCTCGCAAGTGCACTTCTTACTTTAATCATCGTAGGATGAGAAAATCAACAGTTCTTAAGCTGTGTATTTTCTTTACAGGTTTTTCCGGACTCGTTGCGGAATACTCAATAGCTACCCTTGCCACATACCTTCTCGGGAATGCGGTATTCCAATGGAGCGTTATAATATCCCTCTTCCTTCTCTTTATGGGTGTGGGCTCCAGGCTCACCAGATATATATCGGATAAAAATCTTGTTGTAACCTTTGTTCTTGCTGAAGTGTTGCTTTCACTGTTTGTTTCCCTTTCCCCGACAGTTGCTTATTACTTTGCAAGTTATCCCTCTGAGCTCAGATTTATTATTTATTTTCTTTCCGCAGTTGTGGGAACGTTAATAGGCCTTGAGATTCCCGTAGCCGTCAGGATAAACAACAAGTATGAGGAGTTAAAAGTAAATCTCTCTTCAATTCTTGAGAAGGATTATCTCGGCTCCCTTCCCGCAGGACTCCTTTACGCTTACTTCCTTCTTCCGAAACTCGGACTTCCTTACACCACACTCATAGCGGGTTTTTTAAACCTCTCGGTTGCGATGCTCTTCTCTCTTTTCTTTCCCCTTAATTTCGCTCTGAGAATTGTCCCCTTCGTTGCCGGTGTTATCCTTACACTATACGGAGTCTTTACCCCCAAGATAATCCTTTATGAGGAACAGAGGTTTTACGGGGAACAAATTGTGAGCTTCTTCCGAACGCCCTATCAAAAGGTTGTTCTTACAAGGTATAAAAATTTTTACTCCCTTTACCTTGACGGACACCTTCAGTTTTCAACGCTTGATGAGAAAAGGTATCACGAAAGCCTCGTTCACATTCCCGCAAGCCTCATAAGTAATTACCGAAAGGCTCTCATACTCGGAGGAGGAGACGGACTCGCCCTCAGGGAGGTAATCAAGTATCCCTTCAAAAGCATAACCTTGGTAGATTTGGATGAGGAACTTCTGAAGTTTTCAAAAGATAACTCTTTAATGAGGAAAATAAACCAAAACAGCTTTTGGGATAGAAGGGTAAAGATTATTTCGGAAGATGCTTTTAACTTCGTATTTAAAACAAACGAGAAGTTTGACCTTGTAATAATAGACCTTATAGACCCGAGAACGTTTTCAAGTGCACGCGTTTACTCCCTTGAGTTTTACAAAAAGCTCAAGCATATCCTGACAGAAAGGGGAGTGTTTATAACACAGGCGGGCGATGTCTTTTTTAAAAGGAAGGTGTTTTGTTCAATCTTGAAAACTATAAGAAAAGCGGGCTTTTATACCATTCCCTTTGTTGTGAATATTCCCTCTATGGGTGAGTGGGGTTTCATCATAGGAAGTAAGGAGAAAAAAACATTCAAAAAACTCAAAATTAAAGGACTTTATTACCTCAACGACCGCCTTGCGAAGGCTTTTATCCTTATCGGAAGCTCCGTGAAGTGCGGGAATGAAGAAATTAACAGAATTTTAAAGCCAATTGTATTAGAGTATCACTATATAAGCAATTAAATTTTTTAGGAGATGGCTATGGAGCTAAAGTGGGAGGATAGGTTAAATACGGGTGTTTTTTGTTTTGACGAAGAACACAAGACGATTTTAAATATGTTGAACTTTTTAAGGCGGCTTCTTCGGAACAATAAACGGAGTGAGGCATCTTCCTTTATCGTTGATATCCTATTACCCTACCTGAGAAATCACTTAAGACATGAAGAAGAAGTATTTAAGCAATTCGGTTATCCCGAAGGGGAAACACATGCCAAATCTCATGAGGCACTGGAGAAGTTATTTATGGGCTTTATTGAACCCCTTGAAGCGGGAGAGGACAAAGTTATAAAGCACTTCCAGGCCGTTGTAATAGGTTGGCTTTACGGCCATATAGAGAAAACCGACAAAAGATACGGCGTTTACTTTGCCGAAAGCGGACTTTTAGAAAAGGTTAATGAGGTAGAACCTGTAAGAAACGAGTTTACGGAGGTATAGTTTATTATTATGCTTTCGGTAGAGACGATTTTTGAAACGGTTGAGGATAAAGAGTTTTTAAGGATTGCTGAAAAGGTTCTTGAAGGGAAAAGGATAAACCAGGAAGAGGGTATATATATATACAAAAACGGAGACCTAACAGCTCTGGGAATCCTTGCGGAACACCTAAACAGGCAAAAAAACGGAATGTATGCCTACTTTATAGTAAACAGACAGATAAATCCTACGAATGTTTGTATGTATCAGTGTGATTTTTGTGCCTTCGGTGTTAAGAAATCAGACCCTAAGGCTTACGAAATGAGCCTTGAGGAGATTTTAAAAAAGGTTGAAGAGCTTTACAGAATGGGAGGAAGGGAGGTTCATATAGTCGGAGGTATTCCATCCCACTGGGGATACGATAAATATGTTGAGATAGTTAGGGAAATAAAAAAGAGGTTTCCCGACATAATCATAAAGGCATGGACCGCGGTTGAGATTCACCATATGTCAAAGATATCGGGAAAGAGCTATGAGGAAGTTCTAAAAGAATTAAAAGACGCGGGTCTTGATGCACTTCCCGGAGGAGGAGCGGAGATATTCTCGGATAGAGTAAGAAAAATAATAGCTCCTTACAAGGCAAACGCAGAGGAATACCTTGAGGTTCACAGAGCAGCTCACAAACTCGGCATACCTACGAATGCAACAATGCTCTATGGCCACGTAGAGACCTTAGAAGAAAGAATTGAGCATATGGAGATGTTAAGGAGATTACAGGACGAAACGGGTGGTTTTCAGGTATTTATCCCATTAGCCTATTGGCCCGAAGGAACAAGACTCGGCGGACAGAGAACATCCTCCGTTGATGACCTTAAAACCATAGCTATCTCCCGTATATATCTGGATAACTTTGACCATATAAAGGCTTACTGGGTAACACTGGGGGAAAAAGTAGCACAGGTAGCCCTAAACTTCGGAGCGGACGACCTTGATGGGACAATACACGAGGAGAAGATAGTTCACGCCGCGGGAACAAAGTCCGCTTACGGACACTCAATAGAGAAACTTGTAAAACTAATTAAGGACGCGGGAAAGATACCCGTAGAGAGGGATACGTTTTATAACGTTGTAAAGGTTTATCAGTAA
>CAYRMG010000044.1:0-10246 GCA_964425585.1 uncultured Aquifex sp.
GGGTCTGTATCTATATAAGCACCCCCTATAAGGTCTATACAGTAGGGAATTGCGGGCATTACGGCATCCAAGCACACCTTTATTGATTGGGGTTTTCCCGGAAGGTTAACTATCAGACAGCTTCCCCTTATTCCTGCTGTTTGCCTTGAGAGTATCGCAGTAGGAACCTGTTTAAGTGATACCTGTCTCATAAGTTCCCCGAATCCGGGAAGCATCTTCTCGCATACCGATTCCGTTGCCTCGGGTGTCACGTCCCTCGGAGCGGGCCCCGTTCCCCCGGTCGTGAGAATCAGACTGCAACCTTTTTGGTCAGCAAGCTCAATTAGCGTTTTTTCTATAAGTTCCCGCTCGTCGGGAATTACACGATACTCTATCTCAAAAGGCGTAATAATTACATCCTTCAGATAATCTATAATAGCCTTTCCGCTTATATCCTCGTAGATACCCTTACTTGCCCTGTCCGAAACCGTCACTACTCCTATAATGGCCTTATTTTCCGCCATAAAACTAATTCTAAGACTTTAGTTTAAAATAGAGGTATGAGGGATATTGTCTTCATAGAAAGGGACCCATACGCGCCCATCAGACACTGCTATACCGTTTCAAAGATTCTCTACCAGGGAAAGAGCCCATACCAAGAAATACAGGTAATAGAGAGTCCCGAATTCGGAAGAATGCTCATACTTGACGGTGTAGTTCAGCTGGATGAAAAGTATGAGTTCCTGTATCACGAGTATTTAGCCCACGTTCCTTTGCATGCACACCCAAACCCTAAAAACGTTCTCATTATAGGAGGGGGAGACGGAGGAACGCTCAGGGAAGTTTTAAAGCACGAAGTTGTTGAGAGGGCGGTTCTCGTTGATATAGATAAAGAGGTTATAGAGGTATCAAAGAAATACCTTCCTACCCTTTCCGTCGGATTTAGCGACCCCAGGACCATAGTCGTGAACGAAGATGGATATAAATATATACAAGATTACGAGAATGAGTTTGACGTTATAATCGTTGATTCAACCGACCCGGTCGGATTTGCCCATGTTCTCACAACGGAGGACTTTTTCAGATATGTATACAAAGCTCTAAAAGAAGACGGGATATTCGTTGCCCAGACGGAGTCCATACACTACCACCTTGAAATGGTGAGAACCATTCAACAAAGACTTAAAAAGGTTTTCCCGATAGTAGACCTGTATACCTCCGTAATTCCCATATACGCGGGATACTGGTGGACCTTCTCCATAGCTTCAAAAAAATACCCCGTCCGTTCTCCCGCAAGGGAAGTAAAGGTAAAAACTAAGATATACGACGCTGAGATGCACGAATACGCATTTCTTCCCGAAAGCTTCTACAATAAACTTGTAAACGGTGAATACAAGTATTAAAATAAAATTTTTAGCCTCGTTTCCCCGCCGTGCGGGGAGACCCTAAAAGGTCCGGGAGGTGTGCGTATGCCGAGATTGAGGCATTACAAGACTTTAAGGTATTACGAGACCGTATTTGCTTTAAAGCCTACCCTTTCCGAGGAGGAGATGAAGAAGAAGTTTGAGCAGGTAAAGGAATTTATAAAACAAAAGGGCGGTGAGATTCTTCACGAAGAAGATTGGGGAATGAAAACACTGGCATATCCTATTCAGAAGTTCAACAATGCGAGGTATTTCCTCCTTCAGTTTAAAACCGAAAACCCTCAGCTTCCCAACGAGCTTGATTTCCAACTAAAGATTGACGAAGATGTGATAAGGTGGTTAAATTTCCAAATTAAGGAAAGTGAAGTAAGAGGAAATGCTAAATAAGGTTTTGCTGATAGGAAGACTTACAAACGATCCCGTTCTCACTTATCTTCCGAGCGGAACCCCTGTTGCGGAGTTCACCGTAGCTTACAACAGAAGGTTTAAAGTAAACGAGGAGTGGAAGGAGGAAACTCACTTTTTTGACGTCAAGGCCTACGGTAAACCCGCGGAAGATTTTACAACAAGACTCTCAAAAGGTTACTTGGTTCTCGTTGAAGGAAGGCTTGTTCAGGATAGGTGGGAAAGGGAAGGAAAAAAGTTTTCAAAAGTCAGGATTATGGCGGAAAGCGTTAAGATTATAAGTAAACCGAAAGGTGCAGAGGAAGAGGTTATTTCTGAAGAGGAAGAAACAACTAAAAGCATTGAAGAGGAGATAAAGAAAACTATGGAAGAAGAAACCCCCTTTGATGAAAATGACGAAATTCCCTTTTAATATGGAGGTGTAAGTATGGTAGTAAGAGCGGCTAAAAAAAAGGTTTGTATCTACTGTGAAGAAAAAAGGGAGCCTGACTATAAAAACTACGAAGAGCTCAGAAACTTTATGACCGAAAGGGGAAGGATAAAGGGAAGAAAGCAAACGGGGCTTTGTGCTAAACATCAAAGGAGATTAGCGGTTCAGATAAAAAGAGCGAGACAGCTCGGACTTCTCCCCTACGTTGTTTACTAACTTGCTTTTTCCCCTCCTTCGTCTTAAATTAATCCCGTAAGGAGGGTATTATGCATTTCCCTTTACCTTGGCAGTTAATACTCATACTCCTCGTTATACTTATTTTGTTCGGAGCAAGTAAGCTTCCGGAAGTCGGAAAGGGTCTCGGGGAGGGCATAAGAAACTTCAAGAAAGCTTTATCGGGCGAAGAAGAACAGGAAAAGAAAATTAAGAAGGAGGGTGAATAGATGCTTCCCGGCGGTATATCCATGACCGAGCTTATAGTTATTCTTGCGATTATACTTCTGCTTTTCGGAGCGGGAAGGCTTCCCGAGGCTGGAAGAGCACTCGGAGAGGGAATAAGAAACTTCAAGAAGGCACTTTCCGGGGAAACGGAAAGCATTAAAGAGGTAAAGGCGGAAGACTTAAAAGAGGAAAAGGAAAAGAAGGAGGAAAAGGAAGAGGTTAAAGCTTAAAGGGAGTTCACAAGTTCCGCTATCTTCTCTATAGCCTTTTGTAAATTTCTCGTTCTCAATACTTCACTGAAGGGTGAAACATCAATAACAAACTCATCACCCTTTTTCTTCAGCTGGATAAAAAACTTTTGATAATATCCCCTTTCGGAAAGAAGAGATTCAAGAAGATAACTTCCGTCCCTTTCCCAGAGTTTGAAGGTTTTGAAGTAAACCTCATCGCTTAGCTTAAATTCCTTATTTTCAAAAATATCACCCTTCAACACCTTTGCTTTCACCTTTACGGGGAACAATTTTTCCACCTCCTCAATAGTCGGGTGAGGAACTTCCTTAGGTTTACTCACTTTTCGTAAAATAAGCCTGTATAAAGTCCGTCCCATGGAAAGCCACTTCTCCTCGTATTTGGTAAGGGGTTCTTTCACGTCAAGAATACCCTCATCTATCTCAAAGCATTTCAGAAGCTTTGCGGTTTCTATAGTGAACTCTATGAAGTCCCTGTTATCGGAGCGTATCCTTATCTCTCCCTCAGTTCTTAATCTTTTTGCAAAGATGTAAAGCCTTTCGGGTGTTGTAAGTCTTCTTTTGTGATGCCTCTTTTTGAACCACGGGTCGGGATAATTCATATATATGTTTTGAACCTGTTCGTCTTCAAAAAGGAGAAAAAATCCCCAGTAAGCGTCTATACGTGTGCAGTAAACGTTTTTTAGATTTTCCCTTTCTACCCTTCTTAAGAGCTTATCAACGGATATTTGTGAAAGTTCTATACCCAGAAAATTTTTTTTCGGGTTTTCCTTTGCAAGTTTAACTATAAAGTCCCCCCTTCCGAAGCCTATCTCAACCTCAAGGTTCGGAATTTTGAGGGGCTTCTTTATTCTCTTGTAGTTAATGTAGCAATGCATATTAGTTTAGTATAAAAGTATGCTTGTGATAAAAAGAGAGGTTCTGGAAAAAATAAGGACTCAGGCGGAAAGGGATTATCCATACGAGACGTGCGGTCTTCTTCTCGGAAAAACGGAGGAAGGTAAAAGAATAGCCCTTGAGGCTTTTGAAACACCGAACGCAAACCCGGACAGGAAGCACGATAGATACGAAATATCTCCGAAAGACTACCTGAGGGCGGAAGATTATGCCATGTCAAAAGGGCTTGAGATAATAGGGGTTTACCATTCTCACCCTGACCATCCCGACAGACCCTCTGAATTTGACAGACAGAGAGCTTTTCCCGACCTTTCTTACATAATCCTATCGGTTCAGAAGGGAAAGGTAGCCTCATACAGAAGCTGGGAGTTAATAGGTGATAAATTTGAAGAGGAGAAGATAGAGGTAATAGACCGATGGGAATAAAAGAAACTTTAAAAGCGCTTGAGCAAATAGGCATAGGGGAGATATATGTAATGAATGAGTTGAAAAGTAAAGGGGAGGAAAACAGGGAAGAAATACTGAGAAAGCTTTACGAAGAGTGGAAGGATTGTAAAAAATGCGACCTTCACAAATCAAGGACTCAAGTTGTTCCCGGAGACGGAAATCCCTATTCTCGGGTAATGTTTGTGGGTGAAGCTCCCGGAGAGGAAGAAGACAGACAGGGGAAACCCTTCGTCGGAAGGGCGGGACAACTTCTCAACAAGCTCATAAGGGATGTCTTAGGTTTAAATAGAGAAGATGTCTATATAACTAACGTGTGTAAATGCAGGCCTCCGAACAACCGAAAGCCAACACCTCTGGAGATGAGAGCGTGTTTTCCCTACTTAAAGAAGGAGATTGAGGTTATAAAACCAAAGGTTATATGCTGTCTGGGGGCAACGGCGGGAGAGGGTATTCTCGGAAAGACGCTAAAAATTACCAAGGTAAGAGGACAAATCTTTCTTTACCCGTTCAATCCGAAAATAAAAGTCTTCTTAACCTATCATCCCGCCTATGTTCTCAGAAACCCGAAGGAAGAGGGAACTCTAATTAAGGACTTTCAAAAGCTCAAAGAGCTCATTTCTCAACAATAGTGATAACGCTGTTTTCCTTGAGTTCTTTAAGGAGCTTTTTGTAAGCTTCCTGTAGTTTTTTTCTGAGTATTTCTTCTTTTAACTTCTCCGTATTTATACCTTCAACCTCGGTTATAGTTTTTAAAACCTTTACCACGTAAATATTTTTATCGTCCTCCGCAAATACAAGTTCACCGTCCTTAGCCCTCCAAACCTGTTTATCAAGCTCCTTTATCAGCTCCCCTTTTTCTACAGTTAACCTATGGTATTCCCCGCCGAGTTTCTCCGAAAGTGCCTTAAGGTTTACCTCAGAACCGATAAGGTCAAGAAGTTTTTTCCCTTTGTCCCTGGAAAGTATGAGAAGCTCTATATCTTTTTTTACTTTTACCTTTCCCCTTTTCAGTTTTTCAAGCTCAAGCTCCAAATCCGTAACGGAAACCTGCTTTAGAAGATACTCCCTCAATCCAACGGTAGCTATTAAGTCCTTTCTCAAAAACTCCTTAAAGTCTTCCAGTGTAAGGCCGCGGTTTCTCAGTTCCTTTGCAAGTTCTTCAACGCTTATTCCGTTTTTCTTTGCGATATCTTTAAGAATCTCGTCAATTTTGCTGTCGGGTATGTGAATACCCCGTGAAACCATATACTGGTATATGAGATTTATCTCTATCAATCTTTCAATTATTTTCTTTTTATCCTTCATTCCATAGTAGAGCTTTGCCATTCTTATATCGCTCTCAAGTATGGGCTCTCCGTTTACTGAGGCTACAACTTTGTCTATCAGATATCCGAAAGCTAAAGAAAACAAAAGAAGACTTACAAGTTTTCCCAGTAAAACTTTACCCTGTAATTTTTCAAAACATTCATAAACCATCTTCTGAATACCTCCTTTCTCTTTTCTTTGAGAATTTTTTTCTTTATCAGGGGCTTTGCCCTTTCAAAGGGAATAAGACCCCCTACTCTTTTTTCAAGAATTTTAAATATGAGATATCCTCCGTCTATTTTTATAGGTTTTGAAATAGAACCTTTACTTATATGGGGAAAGCTTCTCTTTACTGTTCTCGGAAGGGTTGAGAGGGAGAACCACGAAGCTTTACCTATTTTGACACCATCCCCTTCAATAATTTCCTCACCATTCAGAAGTTTTTTTCTTACTTTTAAAGCGGTTTTTCTGTCCTTTGTCCAGATGCCGAGAAGCTTTACGCTTGTGGGATAGTAAAACTCCCTTCTGTAGTATTCATAGTAAGCCCTTAACTTTTCCTCCGAAAAATCAATTTTCTCCTTTCCCATCAATTTGTCTATAAGCTTTTCCGTTAACAATTCCGCCCTTATCATATCAAGAATCGGTTTTTCTTCAATATTTACACCTACATTCGTTTTTATGAAGTGTTTTACCTCTTTTTTTGAAACTCTTAATCCCATTTTTTTAGCTTCTTCAAGAATGATTAACTTTAAAACGTAATCCATAAGGAATATCTTTTTTTCTTTTAGTGAAGGTTTCACAGAAGATAGGTGAACCACCCTTTTCCAGAAAGTATTAAAGACAACGTTAAATTCCCTATCGGTTATCTTCCTTCCGTTTATCTCTGCTACTACGCTACCGTAAACAAAAACAACCAGGATAAGGAATAAAAGAACCATTAAAGAGAATTATAAACCCAACCTTATTCTAACACCCATATAAACGAGGGCAAGGCTTAGAACGAGGTTGATAATACCGAGCCATTTCGCTATATTCCTGTGTCTTTCCGAATAAAGTGCCTTTTTTCCCGCCCAAAGGTCGTGGAGAAGAGAGATTATCACCACTATAAAGAATAAAAAGAGTTTTTCGTATATGCTTCTTCTCAAACCTCCGTGTAATAAGTAAGCGTTTACTAAACCGGTTATGAAAAGTAAAAAAAGGGATAAGAAAGTTCCGTAAAGGGAAAACCTTTTCCCGACTTCCTGAAAAGCTTCATTTCTTATCTGAGGCTTATCCTTAAGATACGGGGCTACAACGAGGGAAAGAAAAAGCATACCTCCGACCCAGAATGTTGCAAGAACTACGTGAAGAAAGAGAAAGAGTTCTTTCATAACTATACCCTCGCCAAAACTTTTTCCTTGAAGTCCTTGAGCGTAGGTTTTATTCTGACGGGCGTGCTCAGTTTCCCTTCAAGGACTTCCATAGTCTTGTAACCGTTTCCCGTTATGTAAACAACCACCGTCTCTTCAGGGGATATCATACCCTTCTCCACGTATTTTTTGAGGACTGCTATCGTTGTTCCTCCGGCGGTTTCCGTGAATATACCTTCCGTTTCCGCAAGGAGTTTAATACCCTCAATGATTTCCTCATCGGTTGCTGTTTCCCACGCTCCGTTACTTTCCCTTGCAACCTGAAGGGCGTATATACCGTCCGCCGGATTTCCTATAGCTATTGATTTGGCTATCGTGTTAGGTTTTACGGGTTTTATAAAGTCCCTGCCTTCCCTCCAAGCCTGAGCTATGGGTGAGCATCCCTCCGCCTGAGCTCCATACATTCTTGTTCTTACCTCATTTATAAGACCGACCTTCTTAAGTTCGTTAAAGCCTTTCCATATCTTTGTATATAGAGAGCCGGAAGCTGCAGGGGCTACGACAACGTCGGGAGCTTTCCAGCCGAGCTGCTCCGCAACCTCAAAGGCCAAAGTCTTTGAACCTTCAGCGTAGTAAGGTCTTATGTTTATATTAACGAAAGCCCACCCCAAGTCGTTAGCTATTTCTGAACAGAGCCTGTTAACGTCGTCGTAATTCCCTTCAACTGCAACAACAGTCGGATTGAAAACAAGGGAACCTATTATCTTTTGAGATTCCAGATTGGCGGGAATGAAGACAAAGCAGTTCATACCCGCCTGAGCGGAATGAGCGGCTACGGAGTTTGCAAGGTTTCCGGTAGAAGCACAGGCCGCAGTATCAAACCCGAATTCCTTTGCCTTGGATAGGGCAACGGAAACAACCCTATCTTTAAAAGATAATGTGGGGTGATTAACGCTGTCGTCTTTTATATAAAGATTCTTAAGTCCCAAAACTTCCCCGAGTTTTTCCGCTTTCTTGAGGGGTGTGAACCCTGCGGTCAATCCTACGGTAGGATTTTCCACGGGAAGAAGGTCAACGTATCTCCAAAGGCTCTTTGGTCCTTTTTCAATTTTTTCCCTTGATATATTTCGTTTTATCTCATCGTAATCGTATACAACCTCCAGGGGTCCAAAGCAGAACTCGCATACGTGTATAGGTTCCGCAGGGTATTCCCTTCCGCACTCTCTACATCTTAATCCCTTTACCTTTGCCATTTACCTCCTCCGAAGAGCTTTGAGGAATTCAATATAATTTATTCTATTTCTACTTTGAAGTTGTTAAAAGAATTATACCGCTCACAATAAGGAGCGTTCCCAGAAGCTTAACGGGGGAAAAGTTTTCACCTAAAAAAATCACCGCAAAAAGAACGGAAAATAAGGGAGAGCTTGAGGCTATCGGAGCGACAACGGAGACTTTTCCCACCTTCACCGCTTTGTAATAAACGAGGAGTCCTAAGAATCCCGAAATGAAACCTCCGACCGCAACCGTAAGAATATCTCTGTAATTATATGAAAAGGGATTTTCTTTAAGGAGGATAAGGAAGATTAAGGCGAAAATAGTTGCGGTAAGGTTGTGTATAAAGATACCCGCAAGGGGCGGAATATCCCCTTTAAGTCCCAGCTTGAAAAATATAGGGGCGCTTCCCCATATTAACGCAGAGAGAAGTGCGTATATAACCGCTTTTAGGTTTTCCATTGGCTTTATTTTAGTTAAAATTATTTAGCTTCCATGCAAAGAATTATCGTAAGTCCGGAAGAGCCATTTTCAAGTGTCATAAAAAAAGTGGTAAAGCTTTCCGTTCCGATAATAGTCGTTAACCTCCTATACACGATTGAGAACATGATATCAATGGTTCTTGTATCTTCCATATCTCCCTCCGCGGTTGCGGCAACGGGTTTTTCCCTATCACTTTTGTGGTTCGTATACTCCTTTATGGCAATATCCTACTCGGGAACGAATATACTGATAGCTCAGTTTGTAGGAGCAAAGAAAGACCCCTCTCCTGTTCTTATAAACGGTCTGCTCCTTTCCTTTTTAATCTCGCTTCCCTTATTCTTTTACGGCAGAGAACTCGTTCTATACCTTATGGGATTACTGGGAGCAAGCCAAACGGTGAGGGAACTGGCAAATGAGTATCTTAAACCAATATTCTGGTTTATACCCATCGGCTTTCTTACGAATACCTTTTACGGAGCTTACAACGGAGCGGGAGATACAAAAACACCTATGAAAGTTGCCCTTCTTATGAACATAACCCATATCCTTACCGCATACACGTTAATAAACGGAAAGTTCGGATTTCCAAAATTGGGAGTTCAGGGAGCGGGGTGGGGTATAGCAATTTCCGAAACTCTTGCGTTCTTTATATACAGCTTTTTGCTTTTCTTTTATAAAAAACCTTTTCCCGTAAATTTCAGATACGAAGGCGGGATTTTACTCAGAATGATAAGGCTCGGAACACCTACCGCACTTGAAAGGGCTATTACAACCCTTTCCTTTAACATTTTTGTCGGATTTTTGGCAAAGTTCGGGGATAAGGTTCTTGCGGCACACCAGATAGGTTTAAGAGTTGAAAGCATATCCTTTATGATTGGTTTCGGTGTTATGGTTGCAAGCACAACACTGGCGGGTCAAAACTTCGGAGCAAAAGAATACAGGGGAATGGTTCACGCGGTTAAAATTGCGGCAAATTTTACCGCACTTGTTATGAGCATATTGGGAATTATACTTTTTCTCTTTCCCCACGTATTCGTTTATCCTTTCAGCAGGGATAGGGAAGTTATAGAATGGGCTTCTTACTACCTCAGAATAGTTGCCCTATCCCAGCCTGCAATGGCTTACGCCGCAATATTCTCGGGTGCACTGAAAGGGATGGGTAAAACCACAATTCCCCTGTTGGTTAACATATCCTCCTTCTGGATATTCAGGATTATTCCATCTTACTTTACACTTAAAATTCTTCATACACCTTTGGTTCCGTGGGGATACATGACTTTAGAAACCTTCGTAAGAGCCATTTTTTACTACTTAATGTTTAGAAGGGAAACCGAGAAACTTCTCAGAGGTATTAAAAAATGAGGTTTTTTAACTCGGTTTTTTCTTCATTTCTGTAGCAATATTTTTGTTTTCTCATCCCATTATCTTGGCATTCTCCCGCTACTTGGTAAAGAACAAAAGTGATTATATTAAAGGTATGAAAAAATTAAAAATGTTCCTTATATGGCTTTTGCTTTTTGCAAGCATAAGTTTTACGAAAGAAGTCGGTTTTACTCAGGAAGACAG
>CAYRMG010000045.1:0-10000 GCA_964425585.1 uncultured Aquifex sp.
ATAATAAAGCTATGCTGGAAAGGTTTGACGCTGTAGTTATCGGCGGTGGCGGAGCAGGATTGAGAACCGCTGTTGAGATTGCGAAAGATGAGAGTTTGAAGGTTGCGGTAGTTTCAAAGGTTTATCCGACCCGTTCCCACACGGGTGCCGCGCAAGGGGGTATGAACGCAGCCCTCGGAAATGTTATACCGGACGATAGTCCCGAGGTTCACGCTTATGATACGATAAAGGGTTCCGATTTTCTCGCGGATCAGGATGCGGTTTTCTTTATGACGGAAAAGGCTCCCGAAATAATATACGAGCTTGATAGATGGGGTGTTCCCTTTTCAAGACTTCCCGATGGTAGAATAGCTCAAAGACCCTTCGGTGGTGCCTCTTTCCCGAGAACGGTTTTTGCCGCGGACAAAACGGGGCATGTCCTTTTACATACACTTTTTGAGCAGGCACTCGCAAGGGATAACATAACCTTCTTTAATGAATACTTCTTACTTGATATAGTTCACGACGGTGAGAGGGTTAAGGGAGTATCGGTTTACGACATAAGAAACGGTAGGGTTTTATTCCTTCAGGCTAAAGCTGTTGTTCTCGCCACCGGGGGTTTTGCACGGATATACTGGTTCAGAAGCACGAACGCTATAGGAAATACGGGTGACGGTCAGGCGGCAGCCTTGAGAGCAGGCATTCCCTTAAAGGATATGGAGTTTATCCAGTTTCACCCCACGGGTCTTGCAAAAACGGGAATACTCCTTTCCGAAGCTTGCAGAGGTGAAGGGGGATACCTGCTGAACAAGGAAGGAGAACGCTTTATGAAGAAATACGCACCCGATAAGATGGAACTCGCACCTAGGGATATAGTCTCAAGGGCTATAGAAACGGAAATAAGGGAAGGAAGGGGAGTAGGGAAAGGAGCCAGGGCTTACGTTTATCTTGATTTAAGGCATCTGGGTGAAGAAAAGATAAACGAAAGACTTCCTCAGGTTAGACAGCTCGCAATAGATTTTGAGGGAGTGGACCCGATAAAGGACCTTGTTCCCATAAGACCTTCCGCTCACTACTGTATGGGCGGTATTCACGTAGTTGACTACAAAACTTCCGAGACACCCATCAAAGGGTTATATGCGGTCGGTGAGTGTGCCTGTGTTTCGGTTCACGGGGCAAACAGGCTCGGCGGAAACTCCTTAACGGAGCTCGTAGTCTTCGGAAAATACTGCGGCATGGCGGTGAGGGATTTCGTCAAGAATACGGATTTTGCTTCCGTGAGCAAAGGAGAAGCAAAAAGAGGAGAGGAATACGTTGAGTCTCTCCTCAAAAGGGAAGGTAAAGAAAACCTTGCGGATATAAGGTCTCAAATGGGAGAAATAACGTGGGGTAAAGTGGGCATATTCAGGGATGAGAAATCCTTAAAAGAGGCTTATGAGGAACTCTCGGAGTTATTAGAGAGGTGGAAAAACATACCGGTTGTTGATAAGGGAAGGGTTTTCAACACAAATCTCATAGAGGTTATGGAGCTTCGGAATATGCTTGAGCTTGCAAGAGCGGTAGCTTACGCAGCACTACACAGAAGGGAATCAAGAGGCGGACACTCAAGGGAAGATTATCCCCACAGGGATGATAAAAACTTCCTTAAGCATTCTCTTGTTTACTACGATGAGAAAGGAGATTTAAAACTTGAGTATATTCCCGTGAGGATAACAAAGTATAAACCCGAGGAAAGGAAGTATTAAAACCTATCAAGGAGCTCCTTGTTAACCTTTACACCGTATCTCTTTACTAAACTATCAACGAGAAGGCGGGTAAGGTCTTCTGACTTCGTTTCCTTAATTTTTTTCTTTATGTTTTCAAGCTCCTTACTTCCGAGATTTTTGTATTCCACCGTTTCAACTACGAGTATGCCGTAGCCTCCGAATACACGATAAACACCTTTCACTTTATCTCTTCCGAAGAGTATTAGCAGGATATCCCTGTTTCCGAGATTCATAACTCGCTTTAGTTCCTCTAAACTTTCCCTTTCAAACTTTATTGGCTTTATCTCAATCTCTTTTCCTTCCTTTACCTTTGCCATCAGCGTTTCCGCAAACTCTTTTAGCTTTTCTTTCTTTTTTTCTTCAATTAATCTCTTTTTTATATCCTGTTTAACCTCTTCAAGACTCTTCAGCCTGCCCTCCTTTATACCTTTGTAGTAGAGAATGTAATAAGTTTCCTTATCTTTCAGAATTTTTACCTCTCCTTCCTTTAATTTTTCAAGTGTTTTTCCGAACTTTTCTGGGGGATTTATATGGCCTTCGGGAATACGTCCCTGCTTGATGGATTGGTAAATCTCCTTTACCTTATTCTTTTCTTTCACAGCCCAGGCGTAATATAGTTTTTTACTTTCTTCCCTGAATTCGTCTTTATGCCTTTCGTAATAATCCCTTATCTCTTCTTCCGTCGGTTCATAGCTTATTTTAACGTCCTTCTCCCTTATCAGATATAATTTTCCGCTGATAAGTGCACCTTCTATTTTTTTCTGGAGGTCCAACTCTTCGGGAAGAACGTAAGTTCCGAACCCAATGAGATTGCTTACCTTTAACGCCATAAGACTTTTCCTGAGTATCTCCTCATACTCCTCGGGAGTCAGGTTTATCCTTTGCAGGACTTCCCTGTATTTTTTGGGTGAAAACTTACCTCCTTCTTTAAACTCTTCTTTATTTTTAATCTCTTCAAGGATTTCTTCATCAGAAACGTAAAGGCCGAGCTCTTTAGCCTTCAGGTATAAAACTTCACGTGTGATAAGTGAAGAAAGAACGAAGTTTTTTACAATCTCCCTCATTCCTTCCCTGTCAAGAAGACCTGAAAACTTGAGAAGTTCAAACCTGAACTCCCTTAGTGTTATACATTCTCCCTTAACGGTTGCTACGCACGGATTTCCCGAAAGCATCTGTCTTATGTCTGAAACCGTAAACATCCAAAACAGAAAGGAAAAGGAAGCAACAGCTATAAAGGCTATTGCTATTTTCTTATGTTTGTGAATTAAGCCGAACATAAAGAAGATTTTAAGGGATTTGGTGGCGGCGGGAGGACTCGAACCTCCGACCTGGGACTTATGAGATCCCCGCTCTAACCAGCTGAGCTACGCCGCCTCCTCAGATTTAATATTATACTTAAGTTCCGGAACGTTGCCAAGTTCCTTCGTTGCAAGAACCTCTTCAAGGTAAGCCCTTATCTCGCCGAGGTTTATACCCCTGAAGTTATCGGGACATTCAACCATATCCATTAAGGCCTGTTTTATGACGTTCGTGGCGGATTCAACGTTTCCCTCTTTGAGTCTGTGGATGGCTATGGCAGCCCTTATGAGTCCCCTGTAGCACTTCTTTATATTCTCGTTTTTAAAAAGTCCCCATACTTCTTCAAGAACCTCGTGTGCCTTATAATACTCTCCCGTGTTCCAGAGATAAGAAGCTTCCTTGAGGAGTTCCTTTTCCCTGCTTATACCGAGAAGCCTCTTTACATGGTTAATCTTTACGCTGTCCCTCTGGAGCAAAACGTATAGGGATGCGTAAACCTTTCTGAGGTCTCCTCCCTTTAGTTTCTTGATAACCTCAAAATAGTTCTCACTTGAGATATTCAGAAGCTTTGCTATCTCCTCGTTCAGGGGTAAAAACACGTCGTTAAAAAACAGATTTGCCACCTGCGTTGCAGTTAGAAAATCAACATTCTGAATAAGGCAGTTAAAGAATTCTTCTCCCTCAAGTCCCCGCGTGCATATCTCACAAGCGGTGAGCTTTTCTATGTATTCCTTCAGCCAGAGAGGTTTATTTTCCGTGTTTTCCATCTCTCTCCAGAGCTCCCTGTAGTTGTTTATAAGGGGAACGATTGCTATCGCTTGTCCGAAGCTTTTAACACCATTTCTGTCTATTTCATTCAGGAATCTTGTGTAAACCTGTATCTGGTTCGGGTTATCTATCCAGAGGTTTAAGTTTTCCTTCACCTTCTTTAGGAGGCTTCTGTTGAACTTCTTTCCCTTCTGGTATGCATTCAGCAGGTTGTTTGCAAGCTTGTAATACTCCTTTCTTTTTTCAAACTCAAGAAAATACTCAGCCATATAATGTATGAACTTCTCATTCAAGTATTTCAACATCGTCCTCTCCCAGATATTCTCCGCTTTCAACTTCTATTATTTCAAGGGGTATCCTTCCAACGTTAATTATTTTATAGGGTATTGACTTAGGTATAAAGAAGCTTTCGTTTTCGTGATAGAACCTCTCGCTTCCGTTTATTCTTACTTTTGCGGTTCCCCTCAAAATTATGAAGTGAACGGTTCTGTGGTGATGCATCTGAAGAGGGGTCTCTTTCCCCTTTTTTATAACGAGCTTCCTTATCCTGTATCTCTCTCCGTTTTCAAGCTTCGTTATACTCCCGAAGGGGGTAAAGCTTGTTATGTGTTCTACAGCCCTTTCATCACCTTTTTCCTTCAGATGTTTCACTATATCCCTCACCCTTTGGGATTCTTCCTTCCTCATTATCAGGGTTGCATCTTCAGTTCCGACTACGATAAAGTCCTTAAGCCCTACACAAGCTATTAAGTTGTTCCCCTGAGAGAGTAAGAGGGAGTTTTCCGTTTCTATTGCATCCACATCTCCTATAACAACGTTTCCATTTCCGTTTTTTTCCATGTTATCGTAAACCGCCTTCCAGGAACCTACATCGCTCCACTTTGCTTCCATTTTTACGACCGCAAGTTTTTTCGTCTTTTCAAGTATTGCGTAGTCAAAGGATATGTCGGGGAAATCGGGAAAGGACTTTGTGAACTCCTCATACTTCAGATTCAGGTTTACTTCGGGCATGTATTCCGTATAGTCCTTTACTATCCTCTCAAGGGTAAAGAGGAATATACCGCAGTTCCAGAGATGAAGCCCGTCTTTTACATATTCCTTTGCCTTGTCATAATCGGGCTTTTCTTCAAATCTATCAACTTCGTAAACCCCCTTTTCAAGTTCTTTATGAAGCTTTATATAACCGTATCCCGTTTCGGGATAAGCGGGTTTTTCTCCGAAAAGGACTATATAACCTTTTTTTGCTATGTTTTTTCCCCTTTCAACGGCATCTTTGAAGGCATTCTCATCTCTTATGAGATGGTCTGATGGAAGAACTAAGATGCACTCGTTCGGAGGAGTTTCAAGTCTGAGAAGCTCCTTTACACCGAGGGCTATTGCGGGAGCGGTATTCCTTCCTATGGGTTCCACAACAATGTTCACATTTTCCGCGCCGAGCTCTTCAAGTTCACTTCTTATGAGCCACTCGTATCTCTTCCCTGTTATCACGAATATCTCTTCCTGGGATGTGAGCTCCAAAGCTCTCCTTACGGTTTCCTGAAACAGGGAATACTCGGAAAAGAGCCTTATAAACTGCTTTGGAAAGTTTTCCCTTGACAAAGGCCACAGTCTCGTTCCCTTTCCCCCACCTAATATAAATACTTTCATATTTTAATTTTAATTGAAGGTGTATTTAGATGAGCAAAAGTTTAGGGATAAAGTTAGTAATTCTGTGGGGAGTGAGTGTAATCGCGATACTCGCATTTAGCTTTTACTCGGTAAGAGAATCCGCATTGAAACCCGCAAGGGAAAAAGCTTATACCGTTGCGGAAGTCGTAAGGAGTGCTTTAACTACCCTTATGCTTACAAACTCTATGGATAAAAGGGATATATTCCTCTCCCAGATAATGAATATGGAAAATCTTAAAGAAGTAAGGGTTTTGAGAGGAGAAGCGGTAACAAGGCAGTTCGGTGAAGGAAAACATTACGAATCTCCCGTTTATACTATAGAGAAGGAAGTTCTTGCATACGGAGAACCGAGGGAGGAACTTATTGAATCAATAGAGAGGGTTCTTTACCGTGTGGTAATACCCTACAAAGCGGAACCTACGCCATCAGTTAACTGTATGGCGTGTCACAACGTAAAGAGGGGAGAAGTTCTCGGGGCTATCTCAATAACTATGGACATAACTCCTTACAGAAACTTCGGGCTTTTCATTTGGGGAACGCTGGTAGGTATAGTTTTTATTGTAAGCTTTATATCCCTGTATATTGTATGGAGGAACTTCAAGTCTCTTAGCAACTTCCTTGTGGAAATCGCAAACCTGTTCAACCAGTTTGAAAAAGGAAACTTCGGGGTGAGAATAAACCTGGCAAAAGTTGAGAAGGATTTCCTACCCCTTGCTGAAAGGATAAATGAAGTTGTGAGCACTTTGAATAAACTTCTGAGAAGCATAAGACAAAAGGTCTACACCCTTCTCGGATACAACCTTATGGAAACGGAGAACGAGGTAAGGGATACGGAAAAGATAATAGACGAGCTTGTGAGAATATCACAGTTCAAGAGAACCGTAGAGCTTGATGCAACAAAGGAAGACGTCTACAGGAGAATAGAAAGCGTCCTTTCGGACTACATGAGCCTTGATAAATTTTCTATATACGAGGTTACGGATTCAAATACGATTGAGAAGATTGCGGTAAAGGGAAGGGAAAGCTGGTGCACAAACGTTATTTTTGAAAAACCCGAAGAGTGCAGGGCAAAGAGAACAGGACACGATGTAGACTCGGAGGAGTTCAGATGTGTTTGTCCTAACTTTGCAATGTGTGAGGAAAATGCGGAAGGTTTTTGTTATTACTGTATTCCCGTAAACGTAGGAGGAAAGGTGGGAAACGTAGTTCAGATAGTTTATGAAAAGGAAATGAAAGACTTCATAAAGCTCATAATTCCTTATATAAAGGGATACCTCAGGGAAGTTTCCCCCGTTCTTGAATCCAAGAGGTTAATGGAACAACTCAGAAAACAATCTTACATAGATAAGTTAACGGGTGCTTTCAACAGACGCTTCCTTGAAGATATTTTGGATAAACTTGTCTCTCAAGCTCAAAGGAAAAACGCAAATATAGGTGTTCTTATGGTTGACGTTGATTTTTTCAAGGAGGTTAACGATACTTTCGGCCATGATGCGGGTGATGAAGTATTAAAACAGGTTGCAAGAATTATAAAGGAATCAATAAGGAAGTCCGATTACCTGATAAGATACGGAGGGGAGGAATTTCTGGTTCTCCTTACGGACGTAAAAGATGGATATGCGCAGGAAGTTGCGGAAAAGATAAGAAAAAGGATTGAGGAAACACCCATCAGGCTACCCAACGGAACGGTCATAAGGAAAACTGTGAGCGTAGGTGTTTCGGAATTTCCTAAGGACTGTAACGGTAAGTTTTGGCAGTGTGTTAAGTTTGCGGATGTAGCCCTCTACAGAGCAAAAGAGGAAGGGAGAAACAGGGTTGTAAGGTTCAAGCCCGAGATGTGGAAGGAAGAAGAGTATTAAGATATCTCCCTATGCTGGAACTAAAAAGAGTTGAAGAGTTATTGAAGAAGCTAAAAAACTTAAAAGTTCTTGTGGTGGGAGATATTATTCTTGACGCATATCTTAAAGGAAAAGTTGAAAGAATCTCTCCCGAGGCTCCCGTTCCCGTTCTTGAAGTTGAAAGCGAAGAGTTTAGACTAGGGGGTGCGGCAAACGTTGCAAAGAACCTGAGCTCCCTAGGAGTTGAAACCTATCTTTGCGGTGTAATAGGAAAGGATGAGGAGGGAAAGGTAATAAGGGAGCTTTGCAAGGAAAGCGGTATTAACTTTTTTCTGGTTGAGGACGAAAGACCGACTACGAAGAAAACCCGCATAGTTTCAATGAACCAGCAACTTTTGAGGGTTGATAGGGAGAGCAGAGAAAGAATAAAGGGAAAAACCCTTGAGGCGGTTCTTGACTGTATAAGGGAACTTGAGGTTGATGCTGTAATTATTTCGGACTATGCAAAGGGAGTTATTACCGATGAGGTAATAAAAGAAATACTTAAAAAGGATGTGTTCACGAGTGTGGACCCGAGACCCAAGAATAAGTATATGTATAAAGGGGTTGACCTTGTTACACCCAATGAAAAGGAACTGATAGCTATGACGGGAGAGGGGAAGATTGAAGAGGTCGGGAAGAAATTAAAAGAAGAGCTGCATTTAAAAACGCTAATTGTTACAAGGGGAGAGAAGGGAATGAGCTTATTTCTGGGGGATGAAGTTAAGCATTTCCCCGCAAGGGCGAGAAAAGTTTACGACGTTACGGGGGCGGGTGATACCGTGATAGCCTCGGTAACCGCATTTAAAACAGCGGGAGCAACGTGGGAAGAGTGCTGTGAACTGGGAAACATTTGTGCGGGTATAGTTGTGGGGGAATTCGGAACGGCAAGCGTCACACCCGAGAAGCTGTTAGAAGAGATAAGGATTTTAAGCCTCAAGAACGGCACCCCTTGAGGCGGAACTCACAAGCTTTGCATACCTTCTTAGCCATGAGCTTTCTATCTTCTTTTGCTTCGGCCTGAAGTTTTCAAGCCTTCTTTTTAACTCTTCCTCGGGAATAAGGAGTTCTATCCTCCTTTTAGGAATATCTATGAGTATCTCGTCTCCGTCCTGAACAACTCCTATGGGACCCCCGGCTGCAGCCTCGGGAGATATGTGTCCCACGCACGCTCCCCTTGTTCCCCCCGAAAATCTCCCGTCGGTTATAAGGGCTACCTTATCCCCGAGACCCATACCCATGATAGCGGAAGTCGGAGAAAGCATCTCTCTCATTCCGGGTCCACCTTTTGGCCCCTCATACCTTATTACCACAACATGACCCGGTTTAACTTTACCCCCGAGTATACCCTCTATTGCTTCCTCTTCCGAGTCAAAACATATTGCCTTGCCTTTAAAGGTAAGCATTTTCGGGTCAACCCCTGCGGTTTTAACAACCGCACCTTCCGGAGCGAGATTCCCGAAGAGAATGGCTATTCCACCATCCTTTGAGTATGGATTATTAAGGGTTCTTACTACTTCACCGTCGGGTTCCGGAGCTTCCTCAATTATATCCTTCAATCTTTTACCGCTTGCGGTTATTCTATCGGTATGAAGAACACCGAGTTTTGAGAGTTCCCTCATTATCGTCGGAATTCCCCCTACCCTATCCAGGTCTTCTATGTGGTAATGGGATGCTGGAGAAATCTTACAAAGCGTAGGCGTTCTTTTTGATATCTCGTTAATCTTTGAAAGGTCGTAATCTATTCCCGCTTCCCTTGCTACCGCAAGGAGGTGAAGTATTGTGTTTGAAGAACCTCCCATGGCTATATCAACCGTGAAGGCGTCGTCTATTGCCTCCTCCGTTACTATATCCCTCGGCTTTATATTCTTCTCAAGGAGATTGAATAAAGCCTTTACAGCATTCCTCGCGAGGATTTCCCTCCTCGGGTCTACGGCAAGTATTGTTCCGTTTCCCGGAAGGGCGAGTCCCAGAACTTCCGTTAAGCAATTCATTGAGTTTGCCGTAAACATTCCCGAACAGCTTCCGCATGTGGGACAAGCTGAAGCCTCTATAACTTTCAGTTCTTGCTCAGTCATTTCTCCCTTCTTTACCTTTCCTATACCCTCAAATACGGATATGAGGTCTACCTTTTGACCGTTTACCTCTCCCGCGAGCATCGGACCTCCGCTGATGAATACCGTGGGAACGTTTACCCTTAAGGCTCCCATGAGCATTCCGGGGACAATTTTGTCACAGTTCGGTATACATATGAGGGCATCAAGCTGATGGGCGTTAACTACCGTTTCTATTGAGTCCGCTATAAGCTCCCTTGAAGGAAGGGAGTAATGCATTCCCTCGTGTCCCATAGCTATACCATCGTCTACACCTATTACGTTGAACTCTATGGGAACACCGCCGAGTTTTCTTACCTCTTCCTTTATAGGTTCAACGAACTCCCTAAGGTGAACGTGCCCGGGAATAATGTCTATGTAAGAGTTGGCAATTCCTATAAGCGGTTTGTCAAAATCCTCATCCGAAAGACCGCAAGCCCTGAGAAGTGCCCTGTGAGGTGCCCTCTCTATACCCTTCTTTACTTTATCACTCCTGTATTTCATGTATATAAAGGTAAACGCTTTATACGGAATCAGGCAAGGTATAATT
>CAYRMG010000046.1:0-9644 GCA_964425585.1 uncultured Aquifex sp.
CTTGCAATGCCCTAAGTAAAAGGAGGGATTTCTTTAACTCAAATGAGCTTTTAAAATACTTTGATGGATTGAAAGGAGAAAGGGAAAGATGAAAAGTGCTTTAGCGGTTGCTTTGGGTGGTGCAGCGGGTTCGGTTTTGAGATATCTGCTTTCAAAGTTCGTTCAGGTGTTTCTCGGAATCAGCTTTCCCCTCGGAACTATGTTTGTGAATATCTTGGGTGCTTTTCTTATAGGTTTTTCCTTTTCTTTTCTCGTTGAAAGGCTTGCAGTTCATCCCCTTTACAGATTCCTTCTTATTACCGGATTTCTGGGAGGTTTTACCACATTCTCAACTTTTACCTATGAAAGCTTAACGCTCCTCAGGGAAGGAGAAAACGTAAAATTCTTTATCTACTTTTTAGGAACCAACATATTGGGAATGATTGCGGTTTTTTTAGGTTATAAACTGGGGGAAAGTTTATGAAAATAGTAAAAAAGAAGCTTTTGAGGATATTTACCTCTGAAGATAAGAAAAAAGGAGGAAAACCTTACTACAAGTTTATTCTTGAAAAAGCAAGGGAATACGGGCTTGAGGGTGCTACGGTATTCAGGGGAATAGGGGGATACGGGAGGGAAGGCTACATCAGAGAAGAGGGTTTTTTTAAACTTCGCTCAAGTCTTCCGATAGTTATAGAGATAATAGATGAAGAGGAAAAAATAAAGAAGTTTTTAGAAGAGGTAAAGGAAGGGGAGCTTATAACCTTGGAGGATGTTGAGGTTATATACCTTTAACCGACCAGATACATTGTTTCCGCATCGTGCTTGCCCTTTCCGTCCTCAAGAATCATATCCCTGTAAGACTTTCCTGCGGGAACCATAGGAAGAACGTTTTCTTCCCTGTCTACCCAGAAGTCTATAATAACGGGTTTGTCCTCAATCTTTCTGGCCTCTTCAATAACTTCCCTTACTTCTTTGGGTTTTTCCGCCCTCAGTCCTACCGCTCCCATAGCTTCGGCCAGCTTTACAAAGTCGGGCTGAACGCTGAGGTCAACCTCGGAATATCTCTTATCGTAAAAGAGTTCTTGCCACTGCCTTACCATACCGAGGTAAGCGTTATTTATTATTGCAACCTTTACGGGAACCTTATACTGAACCGCGGTAATAATCTCCTGCATAGTCATAACAAATGAGCCGTCTCCGTCCACAACCCATACCTCTCTGTCGGGTCTTCCGATTTTCGCACCGATTCCCGCAGGAAGCCCGAATCCCATAGTTCCGAGACCGCCCGAGTTCAGAAACTGCCTCGGATACCTGAATTTGTAGAACATAGCAGCCCACATCTGGTGTTGTCCCACACCGGGGACTATAATGGCCTCTCCGTTTGTAGCTTCCCAAAGCTGTTCTATAACGTATTGGGGCTTTATCACCTTATCGGAATTTCTGTAGGTAAGGGGGTGGAGCCTTTTCCACTTCTCAATTTGCTCAAGCCATTTCTTCCTTTCCTCGGGATAAAGTATCTTCGCACCTCTCTTTTTTATCTCATTTATTAGCTTCCTGAGAACTACCTTTACATCACCTACTATAGGAACATCTACCGTTATATTCTTTGATATGGAGGCAGGGTCTATATCTATGTGAATTATTTTCGCCTCGGGAGCAAACTCGTCTATCTTGCCCGTAACCCTGTCGTCAAACCTTGCCCCCACGGCTATGAGAAGGTCGGAGTTGTAAACCGCCATGTTTGCGTAATAAGTTCCGTGCATTCCGAGCATTCTGAGGGAGAGGGGATGGGTTTCGGGGAAAGCTCCCTTTCCTTGCGTTGTTGTGGTTACGGGAATTTTCATAAGCTCCGCAAGCTCTATAAGCTCTTCCTGAGCTTCGGCGTTTACAGCACCTCCCCCGACGTAAAGAACGGGTCTCTTTGCGGACATTATGAGCTCCGCAGCCTTCTTTATTTGAACCGGGTTTCCTTCCGTGTGGGGATTATAACCGGGCAGGGCTTTTTTTACATCTTCTTCCGAAGGTATGTTTACATCCGCTATCTGCTGGGTTATATCTTTGGGTAGGTCTACCAAAACGGGTCCCGGTCTTCCCGTTCTTGCTATGTAAAAGGCCTCCCTCAATATAAGAGGAAGCTCCTTTATATCTTTAACAAGAAAGTTGTGTTTTGTAATCGGTCTGGTTATGCCGACTATATCAACCTCTTGGAAAGCGTCGTTTCCTATAAGATGTGTAGGAACCTGACCCGTTATAGCAACAAGGGGAACGGAGTCCATATACGCATCCGCTATCGGGGTCACAAGATTAGTAGCTCCTGGTCCCGATGTCACCATAACAACGCCTACCTTTCCCGTTGCCTTTGCATATCCTTCCGCCATATGACCTGCACCCTGTTCGTGTCTTGCGAGAATGTGTTTTATTCCGCCTATTCTATACAGTGCGTCGTATACTTCCATTATTGCCCCGCCGGGAAGGCCGAATATTACCTCAACACCCTCCTCTTTCAGAACTTCAATAACGATATCCGCTCCCTTTTTTGCAGCCATTTTTCCTTAAGACCTCCTGAATAGTGTAAATAATAAATTTGTTAAATTTTATTTAGACTTCAATAGTTTAAGACATCTTTGTGATACAATACTGAGTAATTAAAGGGTAGGAGGTAAGGTATGGCTACACTGACCTACGAAGAAGCCCTTGAGATACTGAGGAAACAGATAAAGGATTTTGAACCCGAAGCCAAAATGGAAGAGGTCGGAGTCGTTTACTACGTAGGTGACGGTGTTGCAAGGGCTTACGGTCTTGAAAACGTAATGGCAATGGAAGTAGTTGAGTTCCAAGGAGGCCAACAGGGAATAGCCTTCAACCTTGAAGAGGACAACGTAGGTATAATTATCCTCGGTTCAGAAACCGGCATTGAAGAAGGGCATATAGTAAAGAGGACGGGAAGAATACTTGACGCTCCCGTGGGTGAGGGACTTATAGGAAGGGTAATAGACCCCCTCGGAAATCCCCTTGACGGAAAGGGGCCTATACAGTATGAATACCGCTCTCCCGTTGAAAAGATTGCCCCCGGTGTTGTAAAGAGAAAACCCGTCCATGAACCCCTCCAGACCGGTATCAAAGCAATAGATGCAATGATTCCCATAGGAAGGGGTCAGAGAGAGCTCATCATCGGTGATAGGGCAACGGGTAAGACAACGGTTGCGATAGATACCATTCTTGCCCAAAAGAACAGCGACGTTTACTGTATATACGTAGCGGTAGGACAAAAAAGGGCGGCAATTGCGAGACTCGTTGAACTCCTTGAAAGAGAAGGGGCTATGGAATACACCTGTGTGGTTGTTGCATCCGCATCAGACCCCGCATCTCTGCAGTATCTCGCTCCGTTTGTCGGATGCACCATAGGTGAATACTTCAGGGATAACGGGAAACACGCACTCATTATTTACGACGACCTCTCAAAACACGCGGAAGCCTACAGACAGCTTTCCCTTCTCATGAGAAGACCTCCCGGAAGGGAGGCATACCCCGGTGACGTCTTTTATCTTCACTCAAGACTCCTTGAGAGAGCTGCAAAACTAAATGACGACCTCGGAGCGGGCTCCCTTACCGCACTTCCGATAATTGAAACTAAAGCGGGAGACGTTGCGGCATACATTCCTACTAACGTTATCTCAATTACGGACGGACAGATATACCTTGAGACAGACCTCTTCAACAAAGGTATAAGACCCGCCATTAACGTAGGTTTATCGGTTTCAAGGGTAGGCGGTGCAGCACAAATTAAGGCAATGAAACAGGTTGCGGGAACGCTCAGGCTTGAGCTTGCCCAGTTCAGGGAACTTGAAGCTTTTGTTCAATTTGCTTCCGAGCTTGACAAGGCAACCCAACAACAGATAAACAGAGGTCTCAGACTTGTTGAACTCCTAAAACAAGAGCCGTATAATCCGATACCCGTTGAAAAACAGATAGTTCTCATATACGCGGGAACCCACGGATACCTTGACGATATACCGGTTGAAGCGGTAAGAAAGTTTGAAAAGGAACTTTACGCATTCCTTGACAACGAAAGACCGGATATACTCAAAGAGATAAGTGAGAAAAAGAAGCTTGATGACGAGCTTGAGAAAAAGATAAAAGAAGCCCTTGATACCTTCAAACAAAGGTTTGTTCCTTAATTCTTTCCTCCTTTAAAAATTCTTTTCTATGAAGAAGTTTAAAAACATATATATAGGATGTAGCGGTTTTTCCTACAAGGACTGGAAGGGAACCTTCTATCCTTCGCATATACCCGATAATCAGATGATTATTTATTATGAAAACTTCTTTAACGTTGTTGAGATAAATTACACCTACTACACAATGCCCCATCCCTTTACCTTCAAAAGCTTCCTTGAAAAAACTAAAAGATTAAAGTTTTCCGTAAAAGCTAATCAGGTATTTACCCACGAAAGAAACTACACAAAGGAAGATTTAAAAAGCTTTATTGAGGGTATAAAGCCTCTTCTTGAGAATGAAAAAAGGTTTATAGCGGTTCTCTTCCAGTTCCCCGAAAGCTTTAGATACACCCGGGAAAATCTTGATTACCTTAAGAAGCTATCTTCAGACTTTGCAGGTATAGATAGAGTTATTGAAGTAAGACATAGAAGCTTTGCCAACCAAGATTTTTACAACTTTGTTGAAGAAATAGGTTTTTCCGCACTTGTTAACATAGACGCTCCTAAGGTAAAGGGATTACTCATCGGTCCATGGGTCTCAGTAGGGATAATAAATTACGTAAGACTTCACGGAAGGAATAAAGAAAAATGGCACAACCATAAAGAACCCTATGAAAGGTATGATTACCTTTATTCCGTGGATGAACTTGAAAAGCTCAAGGAAAAGATTCTAAAGATTTACGAGGGGAAGGATACTTACGTATTTTTTAATAACCATTACAGGGGAAAGGGAGCCCTCAACGCCCTTCAGATGAAAGAGCTTTTCGGAGAGGAAGTTAAAATACCAAAGGGCTTGCTCTCAACTTTTGCCCCGAGACTTTGGGAGTAATTAAAGCCCGTAATGTGCCGCTATCGCTGCGGAAAGTGCAAGAACTATATCCTCCATAGGTTTTTCCCCTTCTATCTTGAGGTCATACTCACCCTTTGCGAGTTTCTCTTCAAGGAACTTAACCCCGAAATCTCCCTTACGGAAATCCGGGTCCCTCACGATTTCCCTGTATAGGGGTATATTAGTGGGAACACCTCTTACCACAAACTCATCAAGTGCTCTTCTTGAACGTGCAACTACCTTATCCCACGTTAGCGCCCATACGGTCATCTTAGCTATCATGGAGTCATAATGGGGGGGTATTATGTAGTCTTTATAAACGGAAGCGTCTATCCTTACTCCGGGTCCTCCGGGTGAGTAGTAAGATGTTATCTTTCCCGGTGCGGGTGCGAAATTTCTCTTGGGGTCTTCCGCGTTTATACGGAACTCTATGGCATATCCCCTAAAGGTTATATCGCTTTGGAGAAAGGGAAGAGGTTCTCCCGCGGCTATCCTTATCATCATCTCAACTATATCTATTCCCGTTATGGTTTCCGTAATCGTGTGTTCAACCTGAAGCCTCGTGTTCATCTCTATGAAGTAATACTCACCCGTCCTTAGGTCTACGAGAAACTCAAGAGTTCCCGCGTTCTCATAACCTACCTTTGTTAAAGCCCTTACGGCATTTCCGAGGATTTTCATTCTCAGGTCATTGGGAAGTGCAGGGGATGGTGCTATCTCAATAAGTTTTTGATGTCTTCTCTGTATTGAACAGTCCCTCTCACCGAGGTGTATTATGTTCCCGTATTTATCTCCGAGAATTTGAACCTCTATATGTTTCGGATTTTCAAGATACTTCTCTATAAACAGGTCTCCCTTCCCGAAGAAGGTTTCCGCTTCTCTGTATGCACTCTCAAAGGCCTTCTCAAGCTCCTCTTCACTTTTTACAACCCTCATCCCCCTTCCCCCGCCTCCGTAAGCTGCTTTAAGCATTATGGGATAGCCTATCTCCCTTGCGTAGTGTTTCGCATCTTCAAGACTTGTAACCGGCTCCTCCGTTCCCGGAATTGTGGGAAGTCCTGCCTCCTTCATAACCTTTTTTGCCTTAACCTTATCTCCGAACATCTCAATCTGTTCGGGAGTAGGACCTATAAAGGTTATGCCCCTCTTTATGCAATACCTTGCAAAGTCCGGATTTTCAGCCAGAAATCCGTATCCGGGATGTATAGCATCCGCTCCCACCTGCCTGGCAAGGTCTACGATTCTCACGTAATCCAGATAAGCCCTTACCGGGTCTCCTGTAATCATATAAGCTTCATCCGCTTTTTTGACGTGAAGAGAACGGACATCCGCCTCCGAGTATATTGCAACCGTTTTTATCCCCAACTCTTTACAGGCCCTAATTATCCTTACCGCTACCTCTCCCCTGTTGGCAATTAGAACTTTCTTGAACATAATCTTTCATTTTAAAATTAAAACCTATGAAGAAGGTTTTAATCTTCCTTGAGGAACTCGTTGAAGACGTTGAGTTTATATATCCCTATTTAAGATTAAAGGAGGAGGGACACGCCGTAATTTCCGCTGCTCCGAAGATTAAGGAATATAAAGGTAAGAAGGGAATGAGTTTTAAGCCCGATAAAACTATAAAAGATGTTTACCACGAGGAGTTTGACTGTGTTTTCATTCCGGGGGGATACGCTCCCGATAGATTGAGAAGATATCCCGAGGTTCTCCATATAGTTAAGAAACATTACGATAAAGGGAAGCTCGTATGTGCGGTGTGCCATGGCCCTTGGGTTCTTATCTCCGCAAAGATAGTTAAAGGGAAGAAGGTTACGGGATTTTTCGCCATAAAAGATGACCTTATAAATGCTGGGGCTAACTACACGGGAAATCCCGTTGAAGTAGACGGAAATCTTATAACCGCCACGGACCCCAGTTCCATGCTTGAGATGATGAAAGTAGTTGTAGAACGGTTGAAATGAGAAGGTTTTTTATTTTTCTCTTTTTTCTTTCGTTTGCTTTCGGTAAAGATTTAATCCTCGTCTCAATTTTTCCCTTCTACGACGTTGTTAGGGATATAAGCGGTGCGGATTTCAGGATTGATACACTCGTTCCACCTAAGGCTGATTATCATACTTACGAACTTTCCCCGAGAGAACTGATAAAACTTTACATTGCCAAGGTTTTTTTTGTAAGCGGTGTTCCGCTGGGAGAGTGGGAAGCAAAGGCGGCAAAGATTACAAAGGCAAAGGTTTTCAGCCTTTCGGAAGGTATAGAGCTTCTCCATTACGGACACAGAGAGCTGGGAAAGGACCCTCACTTCTGGATTTCTCCCAAAAGAATGTTAAAAGTTGCCCAAAATGTAAAGAAGGCTTTAGAGAGTGTTTACCCGAATAAAGATTTTGAGGATAACTATAAAGCCGTTTATGAAAAACTTTTAAAGCTCCATGAGAGTTATGAAAAGACCCTTTCCCGTTGCAAAATTAAAGTGTTCGGTGCGGTTCACCCCGCCTTCGGTTATCTTGCAAAGGATTACGGACTCACGCAGATTATCCTCAGAGAGGAACACGGACACGGAGGAATATCCCCGGGAGAACTGAAAAAGCTTATCAGAAAGGTAAGGAAAAGAAAAATTAAGGTCATTCTAATCCCTCAAGGTGCTCACTCAAAGATTGCGGATATTTTGAAAGAAAAATACAAGGTTAAGGTTTACGAGATTAACGTAAAGATAATACCAAAAGAAAATGAAAATAATTACTATAAAATTATGGAAAATAATCTGAAAACTTTGAGGAAAGCATTGCAATGCGGATATTAGAAGTTAAAAACGTAAGTTTTTCCTACGACGGTAAATTTTACGTTCTTGAAAATGTTTCCTTCTCGGTGGAAAAGGGGGACTTTGTAGGAATAGTGGGGCCAAACGGTGCGGGAAAATCCACCCTCTTTAAGCTCATACTCGGTTTTATGAAACCAAATAAAGGAAGTATAGAGCTTTTCGGGAAAAAAGTTGAGAATTTCAGGGAATGGAAAAAGGTGGGATACGTTCCCCAGAGGATAAACGTTGAACATACATTTCCGGGAAGGGTTGCAGAACTTCTCAGCAGTGTGTCCGATGATAAAACCTATATGGAGTTTATCGTGGAGTATCTGAAGATAAAAGATATATTAAACAAGCAGTTTACAAAACTTTCGGGCGGTCAACAACAGAGGGTTATGCTTGCGCTTGCACTCACGACGAATCCCGATTTACTCCTTCTTGATGAACCTTCTACCGGTCTTGATGTTCACGCACTTACACATTTTACAAACATACTCATAGACCTGAACACGAACCACGGAAAGACCATACTCATGATATCCCACGATATAGGCAATCTCCTCAATCACGCCAATAAAATACTGTGTATAAATAAAAGGGTATGTTATTTCGGACCGCCGGAAAATGCCATCGGGTATATAGAAGAAGCCTTCGGTCTTAAGGGAGTCCTCCATGGAATTCCTTGAATACGATTTCATTCAAAGGGGCTTAATTGCGGGAATTCTTATAGCCTTGTCTACCGCCTTAATAGGTGTTTTCTTAATACTCAGGCGTTTCGCTTTTCTGGGTGCAGGACTTTCTCACTCCGCCTTTGCGGGAATAGCCCTCGGTTTTCTTTTGAATATGGATATACACCTTTCAACGGTTTTATTTACGCTCTTTATCGCTAATCTCGTTGAGTTTCTTACACGAACCAAAAAGGTTCCCGGAGATACGGCGGTTGCCGTTATATTTTCAAGCGGTATGGCTGTTGCGGTTATAATTCTCGGCGTGGTAAAGGGATTCGGGGAGAACCTTTTTTCCTACCTATTCGGCAATATACTTATGGTTGATGATAAGGATATTTTATACTCCTTCGGAGTTTTTCTATTAACCCTTTTATTCCTCCTTTTCTTTTATAAGAAGCTCCTTCTTCTCACCTTTTCGGAAGAGATAGCCCGCGTGAAGGGGGTAAATATAACCCTTATAAATCACCTATTTATTTCTTTAACCGCGATGGTTATAGTTGCGAGCATAAAGGCGGTCGGAGTAATACTCGCATCATCAATGGTTGTGATACCTGCAATGACCGGACTTATACTTGCAAACTCCTTTTTGAAGAGTTTACTCTTTTCCTCCTTTGCTTCCGTGTTTTCGGTTATTTTCGGTATTTATATTTCCTTTAGTTATGACCTTCCTCCCAGCGGAACAATAGTCGGTATATCACTGCTTTTATTTGTCTTATCCTTTCTTTTAAGAAGGGTTTCCCTTAATATGGACAAATATCTATAGTTGTCCTTGGCTCGGGTTTGGAGCTATTGAGCGAGTAAACCCTTTACACTCAAACTCTTCCCTTCTTTTTCTATTCCCTTTATCAATATATCCGCAAAGAGAGGTTTTTAGAGTTTTTGAAGAAACTAAAGTTATAAAAGTCCATATTTTTTGAGAATAGCCTCAAGCTCTTTATCGGTTCTGGCTTTATCTCTTAAAACGTTCAGGAGTTTTTTAAACTTTTCGGGTTTCAGCTCTCTTTCCATTTCTTCAAAGGTCTCCTCTTTAGTTTTCCTGATAATAGTTCTCCTGTCCCAGTATGCAAAGGCTATAACGCTTACTGTCAGGG
>CAYRMG010000047.1:0-9286 GCA_964425585.1 uncultured Aquifex sp.
TGGGTTGATTTTATGAACGACAGGGTAATACTTAAGCTAAAAGGTTACGATTCCATAGATAAGGTGGAACAGTTCAAAGGTGCTAAAATCTTCCTTCCTAAGGAGGAACTTCCCGAGCTGGAGGAGGATGAGTTTTACGCCTATGAACTCGTAGGTATGGAAGTGGAGACGGATAAAGGGAAAAAGCTGGGAAAAGTTTCAAGGGTGCAGGATATGGGACCTTACGATGCTCTTGTCCTTGAAGGGGATAAACTTATGATTCCCTTCGTTTCGGATATAGTAAAAGATGTAAAAAAGAATGAAGGAAAGATAATAGTCAGGGAAGAACTTCTTCCCGTTTAAAATCATTTTTCATGATGAGACTAAGAAAGATACTTACCCATTTTTTCATTCTTATGGCTCTTACAACGAATATAAGCTTCATAGTAAGTCCGAATCCCTACGAACTTGTTCTTACGATATCAATGAATCTGTTTGCCACCATTCTAAAAATGGGAGAGGGAAGAATTCTTTCAAACGAACTTATGGCTTCAAGCCTCGTGGCAGACCTTCATCTAATACCCGCAGGGTTTATTTACTTTCTCGGCGATAAAGATGAAGCTGTAGGACTTGCTATGGGAGCACTTGCGGCTAATATCATCTCCATTATACTGGGAATAATAGAAACTGTTCTTGCGACATTCGTTGAGGAAGAGTAATCACTCAACGGTAACCGTTTTGGCGAGATTTCTCGGCTGGTCTACATCAAGCCCCAGCTTACTCGCTATAAAGTAGGCAAGAAGCTGTAAGGGAACCACAGTTATGAAAGGTGTTGTAGGTTCTTCCGTTTTCGGAATCTCTATAAAATCCCTTGATTTTTCCTTCAAAATACTGTCTCCCTTAAACCCTACGGAAATAGTTATTCCCTTTCTCGCTAAAACCTCTTCAAGGTTTGATAACATCTTTTCGTAAACTCTGTCCTGAGGAGCTATTACGACAACGGGCATATTCTCGTCTATAAGCGCTATTGGACCGTGTTTCATCTCCCCCGCGGGATAGCCTTCCGCGTGTATGTAGGAAATTTCCTTAAGTTTAAGTGCTCCCTCAAGGGCTATCGGGTAGTTCAGATACCTTCCGATGTATAAAAAGTCCTTTTTTTTCAGGTATTTTTCTGCAACCTTTTCAATTTCTTCCGCGGAGTTCAGGGTAAGCTCAATTAGGGAGGGTATCTTCTCAAGGTATTTAAAGAAGGTGTCCCTTTCCTTGTATTCCCTTACCGCGAGTGCGTATAAAACCGTAAGCTGGGCTGTGAAAGTCTTCGTTGCGGCAACCCCTATTTCGGGTCCCGCATGGGTGTAAAGAGTGTAGTCGGAGTCCCTGTCTATGGCACTTCCAACTACATTAACCAGCCCTACCGTAAAGGCTCCCCTTTCTTTAGCGTGCTGAAGTGCGAACTTGGTATCTATCGTCTCCCCCGATTGGGAAATTCCTATAACGAGGTCATTATCCGATATCGGAATATCCGCATACCTAAACTCTGACGCATATACAACCTCAACCGGAATGCCCGCAAACCTTTCTATCCAGTATTTACCTACAAGTCCCGCGTGATAAGAAGTTCCGCATGCTATTATGAGGACTCTTCTGAAATCTTTTAAGCTAAAGGGAATGGTTTCTTCCGTTGATAGAAATCCTTTTATGGTATCGTTTACAGCTTTAGGCTGTTCGTATATCTCTTTTAACATAAAGTGTTTAAAGCCACCCTTTTCTGCGGAAATCAAGTCCCAAGGGGTAATCATTACCTCTTTTGATACGGGTTCTCCGTTGAAGTTGTAAACATTTACACTGTCGGGTCTTACATCCGCTATTTCTCCGTCGTCAAGGACGATAATCCTCTTCGTATAAGGAAGTATGGCGGGGATATCCGACGCAAGAAAGTTCTCTCCATTTCCGAGACCGATAATTAAGGGACTTCCGCTTTTTACACCTATTATGCGGTTCGGTTCGTGGACAGTTATCACAGCAAAGGCAAAAGCACCCTTTAATTCTTTTACGGTTTTCAGAACAGCTTCAAGAAGGTCTCCCTTGTAATTCCTGGCTATAAGATGTGCTATTACTTCCGTATCGGTATCCGATTTAAAATTTACCCCTTCTTTTTTTAGTTTTTCCCTGAGTTCAATGTAGTTCTCTATAATCCCGTTGTGAACAACCGCGAACTCATTTTTTTCATCGGTATGAGGGTGGGCATTCTCGTCCGTGGGCTTTCCGTGAGTAGCCCACCTGGTGTGTCCTATCCCCGTATGAGCTTTATAATTCTTTCCCCACAGGCTTCTTACAAGCTCTCTTATCTTCCCCTTCTTCTTTTCAACTATCAGTTTATTGTCCTCTATAAGTGCAACTCCCGCGGAATCATACCCTCTGTATTCAAGCCTTTCAAGGGCTCCTATAATTACGGGAAGGGCTAAATCCCTCCCCGTGTATCCTACTATACCGCACATAAAGTTTAGTTTATCAGGTAAAAAAATCTTTTAGAGCTTTAACTATATTTTCATCTGCTGGTTTGTATTCACCTTTCTCAATAAGCTCCTTTATTTTCTCAACCTTTTTATTGGTATCCTCTTTTATCCCTTCCTTTGAAAGTTCTTTAGTTAACTCCGAGAGTGTTAGCTTATAATCCTCTTTTATCTCCCCTTTTTTCGTGCCTTTTTCTGCTCTTTTTACGTCTTCCGAAAGAAAACTTATAAGACGGTATAGGCCTACCCTGTCTACCATCTCTAATTAATTATATCGGTTGAAGCAAAAGATTTTAAAGCTCCTCAAAGTATCTTCTTACCCTCTTCCTTTCCCTCCTGTATTTTATGTAGTAGTAAAGGATTACCCCCAAAACCGCAAGAAGAATAAAGGGAATAAGCGTTATACCAACTATCAAAGATACCGCCAAAAGGAAGCCGATTATAAATCCCGCAAAGAAGGATAAAAAACATTGAATCATATTAGGTATGGAGCGGGCGACGGGACTCGAACCCGCGACCTGCGGCTTGGAAGGCCGCTGCTCTACCAACTGAGCTACGCCCGCTTACAAATAATTATAACATGGAGGGGGCAGGATTCGAACCTGCGCAGGGCGGACGCCCGGGGGATTTACAGTCCCCTGCCTTTGGCCGCTCGGCCACCCCTCCTTACATCCTGCCCCAAGTCCAAGCTGGCGGCGGGACTCGAACCCGCGCCCACGGGATTACAAATCCCGCGCTCTGCCAACTGAGCTACGCCAGCTTTTATCACACGTGCCAATATATTATTGTATAAAGAGCAGTCAGAGGTGTCAAGATGGATAAAGCCCCCTTACTCCTTGAAGTTTTTAAAAACGCTTTCAGCTCCATAGCGGAAGAAATGGGCTTGGTTCTCCAAAGAACCGCATTTTCTCCCAATATAAAGGAAAGGAGAGATTTCTCCTGTGCCATATTTGATAAAGAGGGTAATCTCATAGCCCAAGCTGCCCACATTCCAGTTCATCTCGGTTCAATGCCCCACTCCGTAAGAACCGCTATAGAAAGCCATACCTTTGAAGAGGGAGATATGGTTATACTGAACGACCCTTACATGGGAGGCACACACCTTCCCGATATAACGCTGGTAGCCCCGGTTTTTTACAAAGGAGACATAGTTTTCTTCGTTGCAAACAGGGCACACCATGCGGATGTAGGAGGTTCAACCTCGGGTTCAATGCCACTATCTACGAGCATATTCCAAGAGGGATTTATAATACCTCCCGTAAAACTCCTTAAAAAGGGAAGGATAAACGAAGACTTTATGGAAGTATTTTTGAGAAACGTCCGAACTCCCGAGGAAAGGGAAGGAGACTTTAAAGCCCAAATCATGGCAAACATAACGGGTATAAAGCGAGTAAAAGAACTTATTGAGAAGGAAGGACTTGAAAAGGTAAACTTCTACGCAAAGGAATTAATCAAGTATTCGGAAAGATTCATGAGAGAAAGGATAAAGAAATTACCGAAAGGTATATACGAGTTTGAGGACTACATGGAAGATGACGGATACGAGGCAAAAGATATCAGGATAAGCCTAAAGCTAAAAGTAGAAAAGGATAAACTCATCTTTGACTTCACAGACTCAGACCCGCAAACAAAAGGAGGCATAAATGCGGTTAAGTCAATTACCGAATCCGCTGTTTATTACAGCGTAATAGCATTACTCGGAAAGGACATACATATAAATGAGGGCTGTTTTAAGCCCATAGAGGTGATAACTAAAAAGGGAACGGTTGTTGATGCTGAATTTCCTTCAGGTGTGGCCGGCGGTAATGTAGAAACGTCACAGAGGATAGTTGACGTAGTCTTAGGAGCCTTTTCCAAAATCCTTCCCGAGGACGTTCCCGCAGCAAGTCAGGGAACTATGAACAACGTGGCGGTCGGCGGCGTAAATGAAGATGGGAAGCCCTTTACATACTACGAAACTATAGGAGGAGGTATGGGAGCAAGTGCAAAGGGAGACGGTGAGAGTGCTGTTCATTCCCATATGACGAATACAATGAACACACCCATAGAGGCCTTGGAGCATCATTACCCCGTTTTGATAACCGAATACTCTATAAGAAAGAACTCCGGCGGAGAAGGCTTTTTTAGAGGTGGAGACGGCATAATCAGGGAGTATAAATTTCTTACAGATGTTGAAGTTACCGTTATATCCGAAAGAAGACGTTTATCCCCTTACGGGCTATTCGGAGGACAGCCCGGGAAACCCGGAAGGAATATAGTGATAACCGAAGAAGGTAAAAAAATTATGCCGTCCAAGTTCTTTATAACCCTAAAGAAGGGAAGTAAACTCAGGATTGAAACACCGGGCGGAGGAGGTTATATGAAAAAAGAATGAGTATTGCAACCGTAGATGTGGGAAATACAACGGTTGATATACTTTTGTGGGAAGGGAGTGAGGTAAAAGATTTTTTAAAACTTTCCCATGAAGAGTTCAAAAAGTTAAAACCCATTGATACGAAAGCCGTAGTGGTATCCGTTAGAAGAAGCCTTGATAAGTATATTATGGATAAGTTCAAAGATGTGAAGATAGTAAAAACTTCCGATATTCCGATAGAAGTTTTATATAAAACTCCCGATACCCTGGGAGTTGACAGAGTTGTTATGGCATTCTCCGCAAGGGAGTTTTACGGAAAGAACACAATTATCGTAAGTGCGGGAACAGCCTTAGTGGTTGACCTCGTTCTTGAAGGAAAGTTTATGGGAGGTTTCATTACACTGGGAATAAGAAAGAAACTGGAAACCCTGTCAAAAGTTGCGGAGGGAATTCCGAATATATCTCCTGAATATGTGAATGTTGACATCGGACGCTCCACAAAAGAGTGTATACTCGGAGGTATACTTAAAGAATCAAAAGCATTTATAAACCAAGTGATAAATCTCTGGAAAAATAAATTCGGAAGGGACTTTAAAATAGTTGTAACGGGAGGAGACGGAGAGTTTTTCGGGGAATTCGGAGTTTACGATAAGTATTTAATTCACAGGGGACTTAAGAAGCTCGTCAATAGTGGGTTACCATTGTTTGAATAACCTGTGCAATAGGCCTTATATCATCCCTTATACAGGAAATTTTCCTGAAAAACCAAAAGTTATCAGCTATTTTATCGGTAGTCCTTTTACTAAATGAAAAATCCGTATCCTGGTTAAAACCTATATCCAACGTTAAATTTGGCGGGAAATTTCTCAAAAGCACTCCTTTAACATATGCTCTGTATCCCCAAATATAGTTAACGTCATGCCCGAAGTAAACACCTGTGAAGGAATTACTATCACCCGCCACTACCGAGTTTATATTTATCAAGATAGAAGGATACCTATCGGTTCCGAAAGTGACCGAGTGAGAGAAGAGTTGTGAATATCCAGCCCATGCACATCTGTTTATATCATTTTTACAAGCTACAACAGATGCATCACTTGAATTTCTGCTACAGCTCGGACATGCGTTTGCGTATAAATACACAAGGCTGTTCAGGATATAGTTCCTTTGGCTGAAGTTCCTAAACCTTATTGAAGTCCCGAAAAAGGCGGAATCCCTTAAAGTAAATCTCCGCGTAGGTCTTAGTATTAACTTATTAGTGTTGTATTGAGTATCGCCATCCTCACTCCTTTCGTATCCTAGTATAAGTATTGAGTTACTTATGCGAATTCTGGACACTTGGCTCCTGATATTTCCGTTTTGTAAAACCATTCTTACATTGCTTACGTCATCGTATAAGTAAATGCTTATATTTCTCCCGTATATTGTAAGATTAAGCTTCGGTGCACCGAAATCATTTTCTCCGTTAGGTGTTCCCCCATCAAGCTTTCCTATGTTAAGATTTCTTTCGGAGAAAATAATAGTAGGTTCCGATGGAGTTCCCCTTAAAGTTACCGGACTATATCTTATGTAAAGAAAAGTTGTGTCGGATGTCGGATCTTCACATATTGAAGAAGTTATATTACTAAGGTCTATAGTTTCAACATTTTTTCTAACTATACAAGCATCCAAAGGAATTTCCGGCAGATTTACAATAACCTGACCGTATTCATCTATTTCAAAATCTTTGTTGTCATTAATCCAGTTTGTCGCGTATGTATCCTCAAGAGCATTATTAAGCCCGTATTCGCATGTTATATCGGATTTACTGCTAAAACAATCAACGTTAAAAAATAAAGGAGTAAGGTCGTAAAAGCCTACCTCGGGTAAAAGTGCAGGGTCTCCGTATATGCCCTGGCCTCCTCTGTCTTTAGAACAAGGATCAACCGGTGCCCACCTGCTTACTCTTATCCATCCGCTTGCTATAAATGCGGGAACATAGCATACGGGATTAACGGAAGTATCACATCCGGAAAGCCTTCCGCCTCCGTAAGAAGCGTCAACGTTTCCCCTAACGGTATACAACCCAACGCCGTAATAAGACTGCACCATGGCTGTTTTTACTACCTTAGCCCCCCTCGCTTCACCCCTGGACCTTATAAAGCATATTCTTCCGCTTCTTGTTATATCTACGGTGTAGGTAGCCTCTCCCGTGCTTCCGCTGAAGCTTTGATTTACGCAGAATCCCCCTCTCGAGTATCTATCAAGTGCAGTCAGTATTCCCGTTTTTGCTGCGTTTTCCGCGAGATAAAAATTTACATCTGAAGAAGTTGCTCTTATATCAACGTTGGTAACTAAAAATACAGTTATTCCCAGAACCGTGAGGAGCGTGCTTAAAATCATTACGGTTGCTAAAGAAAATCCTTTAAACATTTTTGTCCTCCCTTTACCTTACCGCGCTAACCTTCCGAATATCCTCTCTATAGTTAATGTATTTCCTTCATTTCCTCTGAAGGTTATTCTTAATCTTAAAAAACCGTCCTCATAAGGGTCATTGACTACCTTAAAAGATTCCACGGGAAATAGAGGCTGTGGATGTTCCCTTTTGCATCCCGCAACATCATCGTATCTCATATACAACCATAGCTTATTATTATCCGCCCTGAAACGGTCACAATACAGAGTTATTCTAAAAGGAACACGTATCAGCAGGTCTCCGTTTTCAAGCTCAAGCGTTCCACCTCCCTGTATATTAACAGTTCTGTTCATTGTTGCATTGCTCCTTCCGTTAAAATCTATACAGTCAAGAACCCGAGGAGGGTCAAGGTTTGATATGGAAACTATTAAAGGTTTATCTCCATCCTTTACCCATAGGCCTCCGCGCTTTATGTAATAGCAGTTATCATTTGCACGCTCCTCTAAACGACAGCTGAGAACGGCTACTTTGTTTACTCCGTATATTCTTGTGACAAAACCCATGCCTCCAAAGGAACCGTAAAACTGAACCGTATCACAGGGATTCCCTCTTACTACATTTACACAAAGCGAACTGGGAGGAGGATAATTATCGGGACCTCCGCAACTCCTTACAACCGCACAGTTGTTATCACCGGTAGGGTCAATACAGGGAACGCCAACCCCCCATCTTTGAAAAATCCAGTCAAGCTTTGCCAAACCTTCTTTTGCATAGTCCTTTACGTCAACTGCTTTAAGTATATCTCTTGCCCCTTTCCCCGTTCCTATTAAAGTGTTTACAAGGGCTGCAAGTATTATAAGGCTTATGACGATAGATACGAGAATTTCCGTAAGTGTAATCCCCCTTCTCATGAGTTATCCTCCGAAGTCGCAAACAACACCTTTAAGGGATATGCTTCTTGTTCCGCTTTCCGCCCGTGATATTACCTCATAACAAGAATCACTTATTCTGCTCCCATTTCGGAGAGATACCCTGATTGTTTCTCCTTCGCATATAAGGGAAATTGAACGAATGCTTCCGTTAGCTCTTACCGCTTCAATTCCTGATATGGCAGCTTGAACAAGACAGTAAGTTTTAAAATCTTTTCTGACAATACTTCCCATATTTGTTACAAGTGCAACGATGGAAAAGACTATTAGCGATAAAACGGCAACCGCTATTAGGGCCTCTATCAAAGTAAAGGCTTTCCTTAGCATGTTCCGTTCCCTCTTTCTACTCTTACTGCGCCGAATCTTGAAGCTACTGCTTTTACATATCTATTTTCCGATGAAAAATAAAGACAAATATTCCCCCCTCTTATTGAAATTCCTCTTGGATCAAAGGCGAAACCGCTCCCGCTTATGCTTATTTGCGGTTCCTCTATTCTTATTGAATTCAAAACAGTTCCTGAACAAGTAAATCTTCGTGAAGTTCCTATATCAACGATTCTTATTTCCCTCCCTGAAACACATACAGCTATGTTATGACTCTTTTCCTTTGCAAGGAGCTTTGCCAATTTTGAAAAACTTATTAATGATTGCTCGTATTGTTGAAACTTGAACTTAAGGTAATACTTCTTTCCGTTTATAATACCTACAGTAAGGAGTATAAGAATAATTCCTGCAACTATAAGCAGCTCTATTAACGTAAAGCCTTTTATCAATTTACTGAGCATTGAACCGTTCCGATTTGTTCGTTGTAAGAACATTCAACTTCCCCCAGTAAAGCCCTTGCCCGTGCCTTCAATACAATGGGATTTTCACTCTCAAGTATTATCTCCTCCGTATAAGAAGACTTAGGACATTCCCGCATAATTTCTTCAAGAGTTTTGTCTTTCCCCGTTTGGCGGGATATAGCTATCAAGTCCAGACAGTTCCTTACATCCGAAAGAGTTTGAATTTTTACCGCTTCCTTGGAGTATTCAATTCCCCAGTAAATGGAAAGTCCAACAAGTATGGATATTATTGCCAGAGCTATAAGAAGTTCTATTAATGAAAAGCCCTTCAC
>CAYRMG010000048.1:0-8636 GCA_964425585.1 uncultured Aquifex sp.
AGAAAGCTTATATGTTTTGGCTAAATTTGCTCTCTATAACTTAGCTCTTTTCCTTATTGTAAATCCCCACTCCTCTAATTATTAAACAGGCTCAGGGGTTATAATACTTTCATGGAAACTCCCCTTCGGAATATTCACAAACGCCTCGGTGCAAAGTTTACTGAGTTTGCTGGTTGGAAAATGCCCTTAACTTACGGCACCATAATAGACGAGGTAAAAGCGGTAAGAAGTTCTGCGGGAATTTTTGATATCTCCCACATGGGTAGATTACTCGTTAAGGGTAAGGATGTTAAGGAAAAACTTCAGTATCTTACGACAAATAACGTAAATAAACTTTTCCCCGGTAAGGTTCAGTATAATCTGCTTACGAATGAAAAGGGCGGAGTTAAGGACGATGTAACGGTTTATATGCTTGACAATGAAAGTTTTTTCATCTGCGTTAATGCTGTGAACCGCAAGAAGGTTTATCACTGGCTTAAGGAGTTCGTAAATGTTGAAGATGTTTCGGATAAATACGTGCAGATAGCCCTTCAGGGGCCAAAGAGTGAAGAAGTATTGAGTAAGTTTTTTGATGTTAGGGATATTAAGTATTACCGTTTTAAGATGTTCGGGAATGCGATAATTTCCAGAACGGGATACACGGGTGAGGATGGTTTTGAGATATACATAAATCCGAAGGATGGTGCGGAGCTTTTTGAAGAACTTGTGAAGGAAGCAAAACCTTGCGGTTTGGGGGCAAGGGATGTTTTGAGAATAGAGGCGGGTTTTCCTCTCTACGGAAATGAGCTTTCAGAGGATATAACTCCCCTTGAGGCGAATCTTGATAGGTTTGTTGATTTTTCAAAGGACTTTTTGGGAAAGGAAGCAATTATGAAAAAGGAAATAAGGCGAAAGCTTTACGGTCTTGAATTACTGGAAAAGGGTGTTCCGAGAAAGGGTTATAAGGTTTTCAAAGAAAATAAAGAAATAGGTGTAGTATCAAGCGGAACCTTTTCTCCGATGCTGAATAAGGGTATTGCCCTGTGTTTTATTGATATAGAGGAAAGAAAGGAAAAAAATGAAGTTGAGCTGGAAGTTAGAGGTAAGAGATTGAAAGCTATTTTAAGGGGTTATCCCTTCGTAAGGAGGAAGAAGTAAATGGAAGTTCTTCTCTTCCTTTGGGGGATTATTATAGGTGCGGTCTTTTCAACCGTTGGAGCTGCGGGGGGTATTCTTGCGGGTTTCGGGCATATATCACTTTTCGGGATTGCATCCGCAAATACGGTAAAGGTGATGAACCAGGTTCTCGTCCTTCTTTCAACCTTTATCTCTGTTCCCAATTACTGGAAACAGGGGAGAGTTATTTTCATTTTGGGAGGACTTCTCGGTATAGGAAGCATTCTGGGGGCACTTGTCGGTTCAACGCTTTCTTATAAATACCTTACAAACCTCAGGGATTACAAGTTCGCTTTCGGGGTGCTCACGTTAATTGTTGCAGTAAAGATTTTCTACGACGTCTTTCATAAAGAAAGGGAAAGGATTAAGAAGATTGATACGGGAATTAAAGAAAAAGGGGAGAGGAAGGTAAAGATAGAGTCCCGCTCCTTAAAAAAGATTATTTACAGATTTCTCGGTGAGGAACATTCCTTTAATCCCTTATATCCCCTTGTTGCGGGGTTTATTGTAGCGGTGATTTCTTCGGCTTTGGGTGTGGGAGGCGGTTTCTTACTTGTTCCTTTTATGGTTTCTATTCTAAAAGTTCCGATGTATCTCGTTCCCGGAACGAGTGCTTTTTCAATCCTGATAACATCTTCTGTAAGCATTTTTAATTACGTTAACTTAGGTGTGGCGGTAAAGTGGTATTTCGTATTTTATGAAGCCCTGGGGGTTGTAATAGGTTCCTTTATGGGCCCCCATATCTCCCATATTCTGGGTGAAAGGAGGCTTAGAATAGCTTTAGGTATTATACTTTTCGGCATAGGTTTGAGATATATCTTTATTTGAGATATGGAGGTTAGGATAAATAAGTTCCTGTCCGAGGCGGGGGTAGCGTCAAGAAGAAAGGCGGAGAAACTGATTCTTGAGGGACGGGTAAAGGTAAACGGCGAGGTAGTGAGAAGCCTGGGAACTAAGGTAAATCCTGAAGTTGATATAGTAGAGATTGACGGAAAGCGGATAAAGCCTCAGAGGAAAAGGTATATAATCCTGAATAAACCCTGTTGTTATCTTACTCAGCTCGGTAAGTCAAGGGACGGAAGAAAAACCATAGAGGAACTCATTAAGGACATTCCCGAGAGAGTTTTTCCCGTAGGAAGACTGGATTACAATACAGAGGGATTGTTAATTCTTACAAACGACGGGGAGCTGGCAAACAGAATTTTACACCCGAGATACAAACTTCCGAAGGTTTACTTAGCCCTTGTGGAGGGAAGAGTATCCCAAAAGACGTTAAAGGATATGGTAAAGGGAACTGAGCTTGAAGACGGTTTTGCAAAGCCCGACAGTGTAAGAATAGTAAGATATGAGGGCAAAGATACGCTTCTTGAAATAGTTTTTCACGAAGGGAGAAAACATCTCGTAAAAAGATATCTTGCGAGGTTCGGGCATAAGGTAAAGAGGCTTAAAAGAATTGCGATAGGGCCGATAAAGCTCGGAAAGCTATCTCCGGGAAAGTGGAGGGAGTTGAACAAAGGAGAACTTGCCCAGCTCTTTAAGGCTGTAGGTCTAAATTATAAATCCTATGGTAAGGGAAAGGGTAAAGGAAACACTGAAGGAGTTGATATCCATTCCGAGCGTATCGGGAAAGGAAAGGGAAGTTCTTGAGTATATAGAGAGAAGGTTAAATTCCGCGGGACTTGAGCTGAAAAAACAGTTTGTTGAAGGGGAAAGGTATAACCTCATTTACGATAATGGTTCGGATTTCTTGATATCCGTCCACGTTGATACGGTTCCGCCCGCAGGCTTTAGGAAGGCTTATAAGCCCGAGGAGAAAAACGGAAGGATTTACGGAAGGGGAGCGAGCGACGTAAAAGGCGCGGTGGCCAGTCTTATAACAGCGGTTGAGTGGTTTAAAAGTGATTTTCCCGCAAGGGATATTCCCGTATCCCTTGCCTTTGTTGTGGACGAGGAGCAAAATACCGCCCTGGGTTCCGAGAAGCTTCCCGAAGTTTTTGAGGGTAAGAAGAAATGCCTTGTTCTTGAACCCACATACGGACTTCTTTGCACAAAACAGATGGGAGCTGTTGAGTTTTCTGTAAAAGTGCGGTGTAAATCAGCCCACGGGGCGGAGTTTGAAAAAGTAGATAATCCTATAAAGGTTTTTATAAACTTCCTTAGGGAACTTGAGGAGGCTTTAAATAGGGAAGTAAATGTGATAATGATAAGAAGCGGTTCAAAGGTTTACACCGTTCCGAAGGAGTGTGAGGCACTTCTTGAGTTTAAGGTGTATGAAGGAGAAAATACCGAGGAGTTAATCAATAGAATTGAAAAGGCTAAAGAGAAGCTGAATACTCAGTGTGAGATAAACGTAAAGATTGAAGATGCTGAAGATTTTCATGTTTTTAATACGGATGGACTTCTGCCGATTTTAAAAAGCGTTCTTAAAAGGATTGAAGGGGAGGCAAAGGAAGGTATTATGCCCTCTTGGACCGATGCGAGCAATTACCACAAGGCGGGTTATCACTGCGTTGTTTTCGGATACGGAAGTTTGCTTGATAGTCACACGGATAGGGAAAGTATATCGGTTGAAGAGCTTGAGAAGTTTACAAGGTTCTTTTACGAGCTTTTTAAGGAACTTTCAGGTCTTTAGGTTTTTTCTTCTCACAACTTGTAAAAGGTTATGGGCAAGCCTCGTGGGCTCCGGAACCCTGTATATTGATGTTCTTAAAACGAGGTCTATGGCGGTTTTTAGACTTATGCGGTGTCCGACCGATACGTAAATGGGTGCAGTGTTGTCCTTTGTCCTTACCACCGCTCCCACAATCCTTGATTTATACCTGAGGTATGTATAACCGCCTTTCTTCGGAGGGGGCTCTTTTGCGTATCCGAAGAGTCTGGATTTTGCAACTCCTACGCTCACCTCTCCTGTCTCAACCCCGAAGTGGGAAGCTATCCCGCATCCCCTTGGGTGGGCTAATCCTTGCCCATCTATAAAATAAACATCGGGTTTTAGCTCCGCTTCTTTATAAAGTTTTAGAAGTAAGGGAAGCTCCCTGAATGCCAGAAAGGTGGGTATGTAGGGAAAATCAACGATATCTTCAACAACATGCTTATAGACGGGTTTCAGGGTTTTTATGTCTATCACTACGAGGGAAGCCCATGCACGGGTAGGATTTTCCTTTATGTTTTCAAAGGTTAAATCCATTCCTCCTATGGTTTCTATTCTTTCAAAATCGTCCTTTGCTATAACTTTTTTTGCACACTCAAGTTGAATTTTTTTGAGCTTTTCAAGGGTTTTCTCGTCTACTTCCTTGATTTTGCCCCCTCCGCTATCGCAAGAAAGTTTTTAAGTATATCCATTCCGTGCTGGGAAAGAACGGATTCGGGATGAAATTGAACCCCGTAAACCGGATAATCTACGTGCTGAATGCCCATAATCTCTTTATCGTCCGATTCGGCTGTAATTTTTAGAACTTCAGGCAAGCTTTCCCTTTCTATTACAAGGGAGTGATACCTTACCGCTTCAAAGGGTGAAGGGATTTCCTTGAACACCCCTTCTCCCGTATGGAAAATCTTTGAGATTTTTCCGTGCATAAGCCTTTTTGCGTTTACTATCCTTCCGCCGAAGGCGTAGCCTATTGATTGATGTCCGAGACACACCCCGAGAATGGGGTAATCCCTGTAATACTCCCTTATGAGCGGAACGGAAATTCCCGCTTCCTTCGGAGTGCAGGGGCCGGGTGAGATTACTATAGCATCGGGGTCTATCCGTTTTACATCCTCAAGCTTTATCTCGTCATTTCTTTTTACCACTACGTCCGCACCGAGGGAACCGAGATACTGAACGAGGTTATAGGTAAAGCTGTCGTAGTTATCTATCATTAAAACCTTCATCTGTCCGTTTCTCCCACAACGGGGTCTATGCTTGCGAGAACGGTCACAGCGTCCGCTATATACCTATCTTTCATAAGATGGGGGTATATACACAGATTGTAAAAGGATGGAGGTCTGATTTTAACCCTGTAAGGTGTTGTTCCGCCGTTGGAAACTACGTAAAAGCCGAGTTCTCCCCTCGGGTTCTCCCCGGAAGAGTATATTTCACCTACCGGTGCCTTTAAGCCTATACCGTCAAGGGAAAGCTTAAGTTTCCCCTCACCTTCGTAAAAGAATGGTTCGTTCTTTGACATTTTTTCAAGCTTTGCAACGCACTGCTCTATTATTCTTACGCTCTGCTTCATTTCTTCTATTCTTACAAGGTATCTGTCGTAGCAATCTCCTACTTCACCCACCGGTATATCAAATTCAACCTCATCGTAAGCATCGTAGGGCTCTAACTTCCTTATGTCGTAAGGTATTCCTGAACCTCTTATCACGGGTCCCGTAACGCCGTGGTAATATGCCGCATCCTTTGTTATTACCCCGACATCCTTGTTCCTTCTTAACCATATCCTGTTTCTTGTGAGTATGGTTTCCCAGTCCTTTAGCTCTTCGGGGAATTTCTTTATAAATGCCTTTATTACCTCAAGGGCTCCCTCGGGTAGGTCCATTCTCACCCCGCCTATTCTGGGGTATGATATTGTAAGTCTCGCTCCCGTTATGCCCTCTATTATGTCCATTATTTTTTCCCTTTCCTTGAAGGCGTAAAGGAATATGGTAAGTGCTCCCAGGTCAAGGGCATAAGTTCCGAGCCAGAGGAGGTGGGAGTTAATCCTTTGGAGTTCGGACATCATAGTCCTTATATACTTTGCCTTCGGAGGAACTTTATCGTGAATACCCATTAATCTTTCTATGGCAACAACCCAAGCCTGATTTGAACAAAGAGCGGAGAGGTAATCCATTCTGTCGGTGTAAACGAGAAACTGGTTATACATCTCGTTTTCCGCAAGCTTTTCAACTCCCCTGTGGAGTTGTCCAAGAATTACGTCACACTGAACGATTCTTTCCCCTTCAAGGTCAAATAGGAACCACATGGTTCCGTGGGTTCCCGGATGAAGGGGGCCCCAGTTTAGAACTATCTGGGCTTTTTTCTTTAGCCTTTTCTTTTCGGTAACCTCAAGGTCTTCAAGAGTAGGAACACGGGTGTGCATACGGTCGTAGTTCATCGTTCCTTCAAGATTATCCCCGAATATGACCTCGTTCAGGGAGGGAAGTTCTTGCTCGGGTATACCCTCAAGGGGAAAATCCTTCCTTAGGGGGAAGTAGGGATATGTATCCCACATAAAAGCCCTTACGAGGTTTTCGTGCCCTTCATACTGTATTCCGAACATATCGTAGCATTCCCTTTCCGCCCACTTTCCCGCAAACCAGAGCTTTTCTATACTCGGAAGTGTTCCGTCGGTTCTCGTTTTTACAATTACCCTCTTCTTTTCATCAACGTTGTAGAGTATGTAAAAAGCCATAAACCTTGATTCTTTATCTTCGGGGAAAGCTATAATGTTTTCCTTCACTACCTTGTTGTATTCCTTTTCCTTTTCAAGCAAATCCTTTAGGTCAACAACCGAGTGCTCAAGGAAGAGTTTGAATCCCATTTTATCCTTTAGATAATTAAGAAGCTCTATGAGCTTATCTTTGGGGATGTGGATTGAAGTAGCGTTATTCCCTTCAACCACTTTAGCTTCGGGGAAAAGCTTTAAGAGTTCTTGAAAATCTTTTTCCTTCGCCCAGGGCATACTTCTCCTCCGCTTAAAAGCTTTTTATTAATATAGCACCTCGGTGATATCTTATATATGTAGTTATGCAGTTCTTGAAAGGGGATAAGGTCTTTAACTTCTTACTCGGTCTTATATACGGATACAGAACCGCAAATATGGATATGAAGATAAGACCTCTTTCAGAGTTCCGAGAAGAGCAATATAGGGATTTTACCCTTTACTACCTAAATAGGGAAAAGGGAGAGGTAAGCAAAGAAAAACTTAAGAACTGCACCCACATAGTCGCAATAAAGGAGAACTACCAGGAGAAAAAGGTGAAAATTGTTATTTTCAAAAAATAGTTACCAATCTACCGTGTGGAGTTTAAAAGAAATCTACATCACTTGACAAAGCTCTTAACTTGAAGAAAAATGAGGCTTATGAATCCCGTTAAAGAGCTTTTAAAGGAAAAGGGCGGATATATACTCTCCACTCTTATGTCTCAGGGCGGGGAATACGGTGAGATTTTTTATGAAAAATCAAGAACAACAAGACTGTCTTTAGAAGATAGAAAGATAGATAAAGTAATCCACGGATACGACGAAGGTGTTGGTCTGAGACTTATAAAGAACGGAAAAACTTATTACGGATACACTACCGAGCCGACCTTTGAAAATCTAAAGGAACTTGCAAAGATACTTGCAAGGGGAGAGGGTCACGGACCCGTAGCCATGGGAAAGAAATACATAGGCGGAAAAACCGAGGTTTTAATAGACCCCGACGCGACAGACCTCAAGTTCAGGGCGGAGATTCTCAGAAGGGCTGACGAAAAAGCGAGGAGCTTCGGAGATAAGATAAAACAGGTTCTTGCTGTTCTTATGGACAAAACAAGGGAAATAATGGTTATAAACACCTTAGGGGAAACCGCAGAAGATGTCCAAAAAAGGGTTGTTTTCTTTGTGGAAGTTGTTGCAAGCGACGGAAATGTTCTCCAAAGGGGATATGAAAGTCTCGGAGGAAGGAAGGGTTTTGAGATTTTCAACGAAACTCCTCCCGAAGAAGTAGCGGAAAAAGCTGCGAAAAGGGCTCTTCTTATGCTAAATGCAAAGCCCGCACCTGCCGGAACCTTTACCGTCGTTATGTCCTCCCAGGCGGGTGGAACGATGATACATGAGGCTGTCGGACACGGACTTGAGGCGGACCTTGTTCAGCAGGGACTTTCCGTTTATGCGGGAAAGCTGGGGGAAAAGGTTGCCTCGGAACTTGTTACGGTTGTTGACGATGCTACACTTCCCTCCCACAACGGTTCTTTTACCGTTGACGATGAAGGTGTTCCCGCTAAAAGGAAGGTTCTCATAAAAGACGGTGTCCTTGTAGGTTATATGTATGACAGGCTGAGGGCTATGAAAGACGGAGTTGAGAGCACGGGAAACGGTAGAAGACAGAGCTATGCCCATGTCCCGATAGTAAGGATGACAAACACATTTATAGATAAAGGAAAAGATAATCCCGAGGACATAATTAGGGATACGAAAAAGGGCATTCTCGTGGTTAAGATGGGAGGGGGTGAGGTAAATACCGTAACGGGAGATTTTATGTTTGAGATTATGGAAGGATACATCATAGAAAACGGAGAAATAACCTATCCCATAAGAGGGGCTACCCTAATAGGGAATGGTCCGAAAGCTTTGCAGGACGTTGATGCGGTAGGATACGACCTCGGTTGGGCTATAGGAACCTGCGGGAAAGACGGTCAAGGCGTTCCCGTAACGGATGCACAACCTACCATAAGGATAAGAAAATTAACCCTCGGTGGTGTGGAGTCCTCTTAATTTTTTCCTTCAAAATATATTATTGGAGGGATGGAGA
>CAYRMG010000049.1:0-8600 GCA_964425585.1 uncultured Aquifex sp.
GACGCTTATACCCAGTGAAACGAGTGTCATCATTCCCGGTTTTTTCTTTTTCAGTTCTTCAAGAAATCCCTTCAGGAAGAAGGTTCCCCCGTAAAGGTATATAAAGGTTGAAAGTATAAGGTTTAATGTGTTTCCGTATGGAAATTCCTTTAAGGAAAGAATAACAACAGGTATGGAAATTAAAGTGGCTATTATGGCTTTTCTCTTTATTACTTCTTCGTGACTACCTTCGTGTTTATGTTTCTTCTCGTGGTTATATATGTGCTTTTCTTCAACATGATGATGTTTGTGCATAAACAAAAAAATAGATAAAGGAGTTGTTAAATTAGAGGTTTTATTTACTGTTTTTTTAACGTTAAACTTAAACCTTATGAAGATAGGTGACATACTCAAGAGTGGAATTTTCAGCATTTCCTTTGAGTTTTTCCCTCCCAAAACACCCGACGGGGAAAGACAACTATTTGAAACTATAAGAAAGCTTGAAAGGTTAAATCCTACCTTTGTTTCCGTAACCTACGGTGCGGGGGGTTCAACGAGGGACAGAACGAGAAATATCGTGAAGAAGATACACGAAGAAACTAACCTTACGGTGATGGCTCACCTCACCTGTATAGCGCATACAAGGGAAGAGTTAATAGAAATCTTGAATGATTACAAGAACATAGGTATAGAGAACATTTTAGCTCTCAGGGGAGACGTTCCGAGGGATAAACCCGATTGGAGACCTCCAAAAGGTGCGTGCAAGTATGCGAAGGAACTCGTAGAGCTCATAAGAAAGGAGTTCGGCGAGTGGTTCTCTGTAGGAGTTGCATCCTATCCGGAGGGACATCCCGAATCTCCTAATCTTGAATGGGAAGTTAAATATTTTAAAGAGAAGGTTGAGGCGGGAGCGGACTTCTCAATAACCCAGATGTTTTTTATTAATGATTATTACTATAGGTTTGTTGACATGTGTAAAACCGCGGGAATTGATATTCCCATAATTCCCGGAATAATGCCCATAACCAATTTCAAACAAATAAAGAAGTTTGCATCCCTTTGCGGTGCAACAATTCCCCAAAGCCTGATAGAAAAGCTTGAAAAAGTTGAAGACAAACCCGAAGAAGTAAAAAAGATAGGGATAGACTTTGCAATAAAACAATGTATAGACCTTATTGAAAACGGAGTTCCCGGACTTCACTTTTATACACTTAACAAATCGGATGCAACCCTAAAGATATACGAAAGCATTAAAGACAAAATCCCCAAAAAGGTTAATGTTCATGGTGGTGATGGTGAAGTTTAAGGTGTTTTTCTGTCAGAAGCGGGCACGATTCCGTGCAGGCAAAACCTTCTTTTTCAAGCTGAACTGTGGTGTGTTTTATTCCGTATTTTTCCGCAACATTTTGAACTTTATTTAAAATATCGTTGCATATACTGGTATCTTCAATAACAACGTGAACCGTTAAAACTTCCGTTCCGGGAGTTATAGACCAGACGTGAAGGTCGTGCACATCTTTAACGCCCGGAATCATCCTTATGTCCTTCTCAAGCTCATCGGTGCTTATATGGGAAGGAGCAAGCTCAAGAAGAACATCCACCGTTTCCTTTATTACCGCATAGGTTGAAGGAAGAATGAGAAGTGCTACAGCTATGCTGAGAATAGGATCCGCAAGGTAGAACTTCCAGAAAATAATCGCAATACCTGCAATAATGGCGGCAACGGAACCGAGCGTATCCGTTGCAACGTGAAGCAGTGCAGCCTTTACGTTTATATTCTCCTCGGAGTGCTTAAAAAGAATATATCCCACTCCGAGATTAACCAAAAGACCGCCGATAGCTATATAAATCATTTCCTCTTTAACAGGTTCTGGATTTTGGAATCGCTTTAGTGCTTCAAAGATTATGTATCCGACAAGCCCCAGGAGAAAGACCCCGTTTATCAGAGCTGCAAAAACCTCAAGCCTGTAAAGTCCGTAGGTCATTCTTTTATTTCTTACCCTAAGTGCGAGGAATTGGCTTATAAGGGCTATTGAGAGGGAAAGGGCATCCGTCGTCATATGTCCTGCATCGGACAAAAGAGCCAAACTGTTTGTTAAAATTCCTCCTACAAATTCAACAATAGCGAAAAGGGTTATTAAGAAAAAGCTTATTCCTAAAACCTTCAGGCTCCTTTCCCTATCGTTCATACCTTGAGCTCCCTTCCTTGAATAAGCCTCTCAATATTTTCACGATGTTTATAAAGGATAAGGAGAAATATTAAGAAGGCCATGACTATTATCTTCGCAGGGTAATCCAGAATGAGAAGGTAAATAAAAGCGGAAAAACTCGCAACAAGGGAAGAAAGGGATACGTATCTCGTGAGATATAAAACTACAAGCCAGACGAGTATAGAAACAAAAGCAACAAGAGGAGAAAGGGCTACAAGAACACCGAAAGATGTCGCTACACCTTTCCCTCCTTTGAAATTAAAAAAGATGGGAAACATATGCCCGAGAACCGAGGCTATGCCCGTAAACACCGTTATCCAGGAGTCATAACCGTATATTTTTACGGCCAAAGCGGTTGGTATTAGACCTTTCAGCATATCAAGGAAAAAAACGACAGCACCGTATTTTTTCCCGAGGGCACGGGAAACATTCGTAGCCCCCACGTTTCCGCTTCCCACTTCCCTCAGATTTACACCTTTCAACTTTGCGATTATCTCGCCGAAGAGAACGGAACCGAGAAGGTAGGAAAAGAGTATTAAAAACACCCCCATAATTCATATTATCTTCAATATGAGAAAGGAAGACCTACCTAAGGTTATAGAAATACTGAAAAAGGAGTTTCCGAAGTGGAATGCTCCGGTCGTTTATATGATTGCCCAGCACAGAAAAGACCCCTTCAGAACCCTTGTATGTGCTCTTCTTTCCACAAGAACGAAAGATGAAACAACGTGGAAAGTTTGTAAAAAATTTTTTGAAAAAGTAAGCTCTCCAGAAGATTTGCTAAAACTCTCGGAGAAAGATATTGCGGAACTTATATATCCGGTAGGTTTCTACAGGGTAAAGGCTAAACAGCTGAAAGAAATAGGAAAAATTTTAGTTCATAAATATAACGGAAGGGTTCCCGATAAAATAGAAGAGCTTTTAAAACTTCCCGGTGTGGGTAGAAAGGTGGCAAATCTTGTTTTATCAAAGGGATACGGAAAGCCTGCCATAGTTGTTGACGTTCACGTTCATAGAATAGTTAACCGGTGGTGTATTCTGAAGACGAAAACGCCCGAAGAAACGGAAAAAAGATTAATGGAATTAATTCCAGAAGAACTATGGAGCGATATAAACTATCTCCTGGTTGCCCTCGGCCAGACAATATGCCTTCCCAGAAAGCCCAAATGTGAAGAATGTCCCATAAAAGAATATTGCGGGAAGTGTATATAAAGGCAATAAAATTAGCTTTTCTCTCCGCCTATTTCAAAATCTTCGGGCTTTATGTTCTCAAGCCACTCCCTTAACTTCTTCTTTTCTTCATCTTCCTCAGGTTCTGGAAGTTTTGACTGTTCAAGAACATGCTCCGCCACGTATATGGGTGCCCCGAACCTCAGAGCAAGGTTTATAGCATCGCTCGGGCGCGAATCTATAATAAGTGTATTGTTCCCCTGATTTATGTATATTTCCGCATAGTATGTGCTATCTTTCAGGTCGTTTATAACTACCTTCTCAACACTTCCCCCCATTTCCGTTATTATCCTCTTTAGAAGTTCGTATGTCATAGGTCTCGGCGGTTCAACACCCTGGAGCTTCATCGCTATACCGTTAGCCTCAAAGGCACCTATCCATATGGGAAGTATAAGGTTTTCATCTTCCTTACCTTTTAAAACCACTATCGGCATCTGGGTTGTAGGGTCAAGAGTAATACCGTGAACCTCCATCTCAACAAGCTCACTCATCTCAATACCTCCAGAAGTTCACACTCTAAGTTAAAAGCGGAAGCTTTTTTAACCTTTACCTTAACTATCTTTCCGAGAAGGGCTTTATCCCCTTTCAATGTAGCCCACTTGTTTGTAGTTGTTCTACCTATAAGTTCCCCGTTCTTTTCTTCTTCAATTAAGACCTCCTGAACCGTTCCCTCATAGCTTTTTGCTATTTCCGAGAGAATGCTCTTCTGGAGCTCAAGGAGTCTTTTCATTCTTTGGGTCTTTACATCGTCACTAACCTGACCTTCCATCTGTGCGGCGGGTGTTCCCGGTCTCGGTGAGAACTTGAAAGAAAATACTTGTTCAAATCTTACTTTTCTGAGAACATCAAGGGTATGTTCAAAATCTTCCTCGGTTTCGGTGGGGAATCCGACTATTACGTCCGTTGACATTGCTATGCCTTTCACCTTCTCCTTCAACTTATAAACCTTTTCAAGGTATTCCTCTTTTGTATATCCCCTATCCATAAGGGTGAGAATTCTGTTTGAGCCAGCTTGAAAAGGAAGGTGTAGTGCGTTGCATACCTGCGGGATATCCGCCATAGCTTCTATAATGTCGTCGGTAAGGTCTTTCGGGTGTCCCGTGGTAAACCTTATTCTCTCAACCCCGTCAATCTTTGAAACCTCATAAAGGAGTTCGGAGAAGGGTATGGGTTTTTCAAAGTCCTTTCCCCAAGCGGTTACGTTTTGACCGAGAAGGTGAATCTCCCTTACGCCGTCATCAACAAGCCTTTTTACCTCATCAAGTATGCTTTGAAGGGGTCTTGACCTCTCTTTTCCCCTTGTTCTCGGAACAACACAGTAGGTGCAGTTCTTATCGCAACCCTTAATTATCGTTACGTATGCACAGTATTTGTTATCCCTTTCAACGGGATAATCCCATATCTTATGTTCATCTTCGGGAGGTTCGTCAAGTATCGCTATAGCTTTGTATCCCGCCTGTGCTTGGTTTATGAGCTCGGGAAGCTGGTGCATATTGAAGGATGAGAACATTATATCTATAACGGGAGCCTTTTTTACAAGTTCCCAACCCGCTCTTTGCGCAAGACATCCCGCAACAGCTATTAAAGCGTTCGGATTTTTTTCCTTAATTTTTTTATACTCCCCGAGGTGTGATAATACCTTTTGGTCGGGTTTCTCCCTAATTGTGCATGTATTTAAAATTATAAGGTCTGCTTCCTCCCAGTTTTGAGTAGGCTCGTATCCGAGGGTTCTGAGCATACCTTTTATCCGTTCGCTGTCGTTAAAGTTCATCTGGCATCCGAAGGTCTTAATGAAGAATTTCTTTCCCATAGATAATTAATTTAATGTAGGTATACCTTAGCGCACCACGAGGTTTACAAGTTTATTCTTCACGTATATGAACTTCTTAAGTTCTTTCCCTTCAATCCATTTTTTCACTTTTTCATCAGAGAGAACTATTTCTTTTACGATTTCCTCCCGGGCATTTGCGGGAATCTTTACCTTTGCCCTTACCTTTCCGTTTACCTGGACGGGAATTTCTATTTCCTCCTCCTTCAGAGCTTCTTCATCGGGCTCCGGAAAGGTTTGTTCTATAACGAACCCTTTATTTCCGAGCATTTCCCATATTTCCTCCGATATGTGGGGAGTTATAGGGGATAGTAGCAAGGCTATTGTTTCAACAGCCTCCCTTAAGACCTTATAATCTTCCTCGGATTTTGGTTCAAACTTCTGGAGGGTATTGAGGAGCTTCATAACCGAGGCTATTGCGGTGTTAAACTGGTATCTCTCCTCAAAATCTCTCCTGAACTGCTGTATAGTTTTGTGAACTTCTTTTCTTATCTCTTTTGCCTTTCCTTCAACCTTTCTCAGCTCCTCCCTTGTGTAAGAAATATCTTTCAATTTATCTATAAAGGTATTTACAAAATTCCAGAGCCTGTTCAGAAATCTGTATGCACCTTGTATACCCTCATCGGTCCACTCAAAGTCCTGTTCGGGCGGTGCGGCAAAGAGTATATACAGCCTTACGGTATCCGCTCCGTATTTTTCAATGGCTTCTTCGGGGTCAACAACGTTGGCCTTTGACTTTGACATCTTTGCACTTTCTCCGATTTCCCTTTCCAGAAACTTTATAAGCTCTTCGTCCTTGAATCCTAGCTTATCAAGAAGGAAAACAGCATTATCCCCTATGGAGATTTTATTTTCCTTTAGAAATTCCCCTATTTTCATAAAAAATAATTTTATGACCTATATTGATTTGGCTGTAAGCTCGGTATTCCTGATTTTCCTCATCTTTTTCCTAAACCCGAAACTTGAAAGAAAACGGATATGGACCGCAACCGTCACGCCCCTTGCGTCAATAATAGGAAGCGGTTATCTCGTTTCCGCTCCCCTCCTTTACTATGCTCTGGGGGATTGTGCCTTTTTCGGAATGTTCGGTATTGTCCTCCTTGCCTATCTCATTGGAAGCTCAATAAGGTTTAACATAAGAAAGGAGGAAAAAATAAACGAATACGTTATAACAAGGGAACTTGAGAGTTTCTCAAATCTCTCCCTTTCCTTTGCCTATTTCATATCTGTAGCCTTTTATCTCAGGCTCCTTTCTGCTTTTATTTTCTCGGGATTTTTTGAGAGAAATCCTATTTACGAAAGTCTGTTTACAACCGCTTTGCTGGTGTTCATAGGAATTGCGGGATTTTTAAAAGGTCTTAACTTCTTGGAATTTCTTGAGAAATACGCGGTAGCGTTGAAGCTTTCCGTTATCTTTTCGTTCCTCATAGCGCTTACTCTTCACGATATAGGCAACAGCTTTGCTATAAAAGGGGAATGTAAGCCCGTAAACTTTGAGACCTTAAGAATTCTTGCGGGAATTCTCCTTATAGTTCAAGGATTTGAAACCTCAAAGTATCTGGGTGAGAAATACACAAAGGAGGAAAGGATAAAGAGTATGAAGCTTGCCCAACTTATCTCGGGATTTATCTATATATCCTTTATAGCTCTAATAACACCGATTCTTTACGAACTTGAAGGAAAACCGCTTGATGAGACGGCTATCATCTTTCTTGCCTCTTCCATTTCTTTGGTTCTCGGATACCTCATAAGGCTTGGACCTCTTATGAGTCAGTTCAGTGCTGCGGTTGCGGACACGATAGGGGCGGGAGGGCTCATAAGTAAGGAAACCCACGGAAGGATTAGCTCAAGGCTCGGATACCTTATGGTAGGAACCATAGATACGGTAATAATATGGAGCTCAAACGTATTTGAGATTATAGCCCTGGCTTCAAAGGCTTTTGCTTTTTACTACCTCCTTCAGGTTCTCATATCCTTTATACTCTCGGTTAAGGAAAGAAATACACTTTCCGCTATTTTCTTCTTCATTCTTTCCCTATTACTCATTTTTGTTGTCATTCTTGGAAAGAGTGCGGAGTGAGAAATACTTTAAAATAATCTTTTCTATGAAAATAATCGTTCAGAAGTTCGGAGGAACGTCCGTAGCAAATCTGGAAAGGATAGAACTGTGTGCAAGAAGGGTTATAGAGTCGCTAAAAAAGGGATATAAGCCTGTGGTTGTTTCCTCTGCAATGGCAGGAGAAACGGATTCCCTAATAAATCTTGCAAAGAAGATAAGTCCGAGACCTCCGGAAAGGGAAATGGACATGCTTCTTGCGGTGGGTGAACAAAAAGCTATAGCCCTTTTTGCGATGACCTTAAATAAGATGGGTTATCCCGCAGCCAGCTTGTGCGGTTGGCAACTTCCGATAATAACGGACAACGTTCACACAAAAGCCCGTATAAGGAAGATAGGTATAAGAAGGCTTCTTAACCTGATAGAGGAAGGTTATATTCCGGTGGTTGCGGGATTTCAGGGGGTTACCGAAGACTGGGAAATTACTACCTTAGGAAGGGGAGGTTCGGACACAACCGCGGTAGCTCTCGCTGCAGCATTGAAAGCAGATTGTGAAATAAATACAGATGTTCCCGGTGTTTTTACAGCCGACCCCCGGATAGTTCCGAATGCAAGAAAGATAAAAAAGATATCCTACGAGGAGATGCTGGAACTTGCCTCCTTGGGTGCCAAGGTTATGCAGATAAGGAGCGTTGAGTTTGCCGCAAAGTATAAAGTTAGAATACATGTAAGGAGCACGTTTTCCGATGAGGAAGGAACCTGGATTGTTCCGGAGGATGAGGTAATGGAAAAGGTTGTGGTAAGAGGTGTTACTGCGGATACGAGTGAATCAAGGATTACGGTCGTAAGAGTTCCCGACAAACCCGGTATAGCTGCAGAAATATTCAAGGCCTTAGGAGATGCTCACATAGTTATTGATATGATTGTTCAAAATGTATCCCACGAAGGGTATACGGATATGTCCTTCACGGTTAATAAGAATGATGCGGACAAAGCTGAGGAAATAGTAAGGAAAATAGCGGAAAAGATAGGTGCCAAAGAAGTTATAAGGGATGACAAGGTTGCGAAGATATCCGTTGTGGGAATAGGTATGAGAAGCGCCTACGGAGTTGCGGGAAGAATGTTTGAGATTCTGGCAAAAAACGGCATAAATATAATGGCAATATCAACCTCGGAGATAAAGATATCCTGTCTCATTGAAGAAAAATATGCAGAACTCGCCGTAAGGGTTCTTCATGAGGAGTTTATTGAAGAAATGGAAGAATTTGAAACAATAAACGGAAAAAGCGAGTAGATA
>CAYRMG010000050.1:0-8151 GCA_964425585.1 uncultured Aquifex sp.
ACCCCTTCCTTTGTGAATACCTCAAGAAGTATGGAGTGTCTTACTCTTCCGTCTATTATGTGAACCTTCTTCACACCCTTTTCAAGAGCCTTGAGTGCGGATTTAACTTTGGGAATCATACCCTCCCTTATTACGCCATCCTTTATGAGCTTTTCCGCCTTCTCTTTGGTGAGCGTTGATATAAGCTCTCCATTTTCATCCTTGACACCCCTCGTATCGGTAAGATAAATGAGCTTTTCCGCTTTTAACTCTCCCGCTATCTCGGCCGCAGCTATATCCGCGTTTATGTTGTAAGCTTCACCCCTTTCCCCCACACCTATCGGAGCTATAACGGGAATGAAGTTATGCCTCAGAAGTGTATGAATTAATTCCTCGTTCACGTCTGTAATTTCACCCACATATCCTATATCCTCCTTCGGAACGGGTAATCCGAGCTCCGAGAAATACTTTTCCTTGTCAAGCTTCTTAGCCTTAAGGAGCCGACCATCCCTTCCGGATAAACCCACCGCATATATGTTTTTTCCGCTGAACCTGTTTATAAGTGCTACTATATCCTTGTTTATATCCCCTGAAAGAACCATCTCAACTATGTGCATAGTAAGTTCGTCCGTCTTTCTTATTCCGTTTACAAACGTAGGTTTTATACCAAAAACCTCAAGGGTTTTACTTATCTGGGGTCCCCCTCCGTGAACAACCACGGGATTTATACCCACATACTTCAGAAGAACCACATCTTTAGCGAAGGATTCCCTCAGTTCCTCTTCGTGCATTGCGGAGCCGCCGTATTTTATAACAAAGATTTTCCCGTGAAACTCCCTTATGTAGGGGAGTGCTTCCTGAAGAATCTTTGCCTTTTCTATCGCATCGTTCATTTCTCTTCTTGTATCGTAGCTATGTTTATATCCCTTCCGAGTTTTTCCTGAACGGATTTTACCTTTTGAACCAATCTACCCTTTTTCCCTTTCCTGTAATCTATCTTCATCGTTATGGAAATCCTATTGCAATCTTCTTTCAAAGCCTCAAATCCCTTCTTGAGAACATTCATAACCTCATCCCAGTCCTCACCCTCTATTATCGTTCCCATGGGTGTAAGCACATAGGGAAGTCCTGACTTATCAACAATGTCCACAACCCTTGCAACGTATTTGCTTACGCTCTCTCCTTCTCCTAAAGGTGTCATACTTACGAACACAAGGAAACTCATGTATATAAATTTTAGTAAGCTTCCTCTTCAACGCGAATCAAAATAGGTTTTTCAACAACAACGGGGAGCTTTTCAACATCCGATAAGGCTTTTTGAATATCGTTCTCATACGCCTTGTGGGTAAGTATAACAAGGGGAACGATGGGCTCCCCTTCCCTTCCCGCTATCTTACACACCATCTCTTTTTGGAGAACAGAGGCTATACTTATGTTGTAGTTTGCAAGAACGTTAGCAATTTTTGCAAGAACCCCGGGCTTATCGGGAACATCAAAACGCATGTAGTATCGGGAGTAGAAGTTTTTCCTTATCTTCAGTTTATCCCTATCCCAGTTTAGTAAAAATCTTTCCTTTCCTCCGCAAAGGAGGAATTTTCCGGCGTCTATAATGTCGGATACCACCGCGGAAGCGGTAGGATGGGAACCTGCTCCCTGACCGTAAAACATGGTTTTCCCCACAAAGTCACCCTCTATCATAACCCCGTTGTAAACTCCCGAAACCTTTGCAAGTGCCTCCTCCGAATGTATGAAAGTAGGATGAACCCTTATCTCAACTTCCGAGTCTACCTTCTTAGCTATTGCAAGGAGTTTTAAGGTGTATCCGAGTTCCTTTCCCAGTTCAACGTCAAGCCTCTCAATGTTTGTAATCCCTTCAACGTATACATCGTTAAAATCAAGGTATCCGCCGTATGCAAGCATGGAGAGTATCGCTATCTTGTGTGCAGCATCCCATCCTTCAACATCAAGGGTGGGGTCTGCTTCCGCATATCCCTTTTTCTTTGCCTCCTCAAGGGCTTCGTTAAAACTGAGGTTTTCCTCAAACATCCTTGTGAGGATGTAGTTCGTTGTTCCGTTCAAAATTCCGAGAATGGATAAAATTCTGTTTCCCGAAAGGCCTTCTCTGAGAGCCTTTATAACGGGAATGCCTCCGCCTACGGAAGCCTCAAAACCCAAGAAAAGATTCCTTTTTTTCGCCTCCTCAAATATCTCCCTTCCATCCTCCGCAAGGAGATGTTTATTTGCGGTGACCACACACTTTCCTCTGGTAAGAGCTTCAAGGATTAGCTTCTTAGCAAACTCTTTTCCGCCTACAAGCTCAACAACTATGTCCGCACTCGCTAAAACTTCCCTGTAATCGGTTGTTCTGAGCGTTTTAGGAATATCAAACTCCCTTTCTTTTTCCCAGTCAATGTCCGCAACTTTCACAAGCTCAAAATCAATTCCCGTTTTCTTTTTAATTATTTCCCTATTTTGTATTAGCAGTTTTACCGTTCCCGTTCCTACCGTCCCGCAACCTACTATGCCCACCTTAATGCTTTGCATAAGAGAATTATCCACCATTTTTCCGAATACAACAATACAGGGGTTTTAAAATAATGAGTGTGATAAAGATATACGTAAATACATTCAAAGGCTTTGAGGAAATCGGTAAGGAAGAACTTCCCGAATACGAAGGTAAATTTATAGTCTGGTTTGACCTCTTCAACCCTACCGAGGAGGAGATAAACTTTATTCGGGAAAAAATAGGTTTCAGTATGCCCCCTAAGGAAATACTCGGGGACATAGAGATAAGCTCTAAATACATAGAAGGAAGTAACTTCCTTGAGATAACCCTCTCCTTTGTGCTTCTCCAAAAAAATGAGATAGCGGTTGAGCCCGTGGTTTTTTATATAAAGGAAAAATACTTCGTAACCGTAAGGTATAGGGATATTCCCTCAATAATGTTATTCAAAAACAGGGTTAACTTTCATAAGGAGTTTTACCAGTTTCCCGAAAGCCTTTTTGCGGAGATACTGGGAATAGAAGTAGACAGACTCGGGGACAGGCTTGAGGTTCTAGGAAACAAGATAAAGGACATATGGAGACAGATGTTCGTGGAACAATCCGAAGAGATGATAAGGGATTTAGCCTTTTACGATGAGCTAAACATAACAATAAGGGAGAGTATAAACGAGAAGTTAAGGGTTATAAGTAAAGCCCTAAAGAGTTCCCTCATAAACGCTCATACGAAAAAAGACCTCAGGGTTATATACGATGACCTTACAACACTTCTTGATTACACATCCTTTTACATGGAAAAGATTGACAGTATACAGAACTCCCTTCTCGGTCTTATAACGATAAGGCAGAACGAAGCGGTAAAGGTATTTACCGTTCTCGCAACTATCTTTCTTCCCGCAACACTTATAGCAAGCATATTCGGAATGAACTTCAAGTATATGCCCGAGCTTGACTGGAAATACGGATATCCTTACTCCCTCTTTTTGATGGTCTTCACTACCGCCGTTCTTCTCTTCTGGGTAAGGAGAAAAGGATGGCTCTGAGGAAAAGGATAGCCGTTGAGGACTTTATTCTTGCTCTTACGGTTCTTCTGACATTTTCTTATCCTTTTATAATTACCTTCTTTATACTGTATAAAGAGCATAAAAAAAGGTTTTACGCAAAAAGCGTTATGGAAAAAATCCTGAACGTTTTGGTATCTAATGACTGTAAAGAGCGGTTTATTGAAATCATTCCGTATATACATGAAAGCTTACTCGGCAAGGTTTATGAGTTTGAAAAAGTTTGTTTAAAAACCGCAGGTAAAAAGGTTATAGCAAAGGAGTTTATACCAAAGGACGGGGAGTTCGTATACAGGATAAAACTATCTAAGGGAGAGTTAAGTCTCATTGGGATATGGGAGAGGGAAACCTTTAGGGTTATCCTTATAGATTATGATTAAGGGGATAGATATCGGGGGAACGTTTATAAAGGTCGTTTGGGAAGACGGAAGGAAAGAAAAGCATTATATAAAGGATATTAAAAACGATAAGGAAAAGCTCCTGAAAAAAATTAAGGAAGTTGTCAAGGAGGGAAACCCTACGGGTGTGGGCATAGCGGTTGCAGGATTTACATCACTTGAGGGAAAGGTTTACAAGTCTCCCAACATTCCGAGTCTTGACGGAGTTAATTTTAAGGAGCTTCTGAAAGGAACAAGTATCCCTTTTGTTGTCGGAAACGATGTGAGCCTGGGGGCTTTCGGCGAGTGGTATTACGACAACCGTGAAAGTGATATACTTCTTCTGGTTGCTGTAGGGACGGGACTCGGAGGCGGGCTCGTTTACAAGGGTGAGGTGTTCTTCGGCGTTTGCGGAAGTGCCCTTGAGATAGGACATCATATAGTAAGGAAGGAAGGAGAGCTCTGCAGTTGCGGAAGAAAGGGCTGCTGGGAAGCCTATTGTTCTTCTTATGCCATTGAAAGGGAGTATAAAAAACTGAAGGGAAAAGAGCTAAAAGACTACGAAATAATAGAACGGGCAAAAAAGGGAGAAAAAGAAGCCCTTGAGGTTATAGAACTTTTCAAAAGTTACTTGAGCGTGGGTCTTATGAATATGGTTCATATCTTTAATCCCGATAGAATAGTCCTTGCAGGAGGAGTAGTCCAAACAATGGGAGAACTTCTTCACGATATCCCCCAAAAGGTTAAGGAAATATCGGAAACCTTACCTTCATCCTGTTTGGAGATACGTTTCTCAAACGCGGGGGAGTTTATGGGTGCGAGAGGGGCATTGGCCTATGCGTTGAAAAAACTAAGAAAATAATGTAAATTCTTTTAGAAGAAAACCAGGGAGGTGGAAAGATGATTATTGAGTATAGGAAGAAAAAGGGAAGTGATGAGTGGCATTTTTGCACAAAATGTCCAAACTATCCCACGGAAGATTACGAAACTTGGTGCGGAGCCACAAGACCACCGGGCGGTAAAATGTGTGAAGAGTGTATACTCCTTGAAGAATCTGATGAACGGGACTGCGAACCCAAGATATGTTAAGACAGCCATAACCCCTCATCTTTCACTTTTATTGCTTATATCAAAGGGTAAAGTAGTGGGGGCAAAAGTTTTACGGGAAAGAAGTTTTAGCATTCTTGATGAATTTAAAGATTTCTTTTCGGGCAATGGCGACGTGAGAATACCCTTTGACTTTTTAGAATTAAGCTCTACGCATAAGTGTTATAAGGTTTACCTTTTCTTAAAGAAGCGTATAAAATTCGGAAGTGTTATAACCTACGGGGAATTGGGAAAAATTCTCGGCATTCATCCCAGATTTGTTGGTTTCTGTATGAAGGTAAATCCCTTCCCCGTTATAATTCCCTGTCACCGCGTGATATCAAAAAAGGGATTAGGCGGATATTCCGCCGGAATTGATATAAAGAAAGAACTTTTGAATCATGAAGGATTTGTATTTTAAAGCCCCCTTAATTTTCTAATAAGTCTTTCCTTTTGTCCTCTTTCTCCCTGCTTTCCTTTTTCAAGGAGTTCAAGAGCCTTTTCGTAATATCTTTTTGCTTCTTCCTTGAAACCCATCTTAAGAAGAACATCGCCTACGTGTTCATTAACAACGGGGTCATCGTAAACCATTCTGAGAGCTTTAAGAAGATAAAACATAGCCTTTTCGTAATTACCTTTATGGTAATAAACCCATCCCATACTATCCAGGTATGCGGGGTTATTGGGGTCTTTATCAAGGGCTTTTTTTATTAGCTTTTCCGCTTCATCTACTCTTTCCTTTCCATACCAAAGCAGAAGGGAGTATCCGAGGTAGTTGTAGTAATCGGGGTTTTCGGGATCCTTCTGTATGGCCTTTTTTAGACTATTTTCCGCATTTTTGAAATCCCCGAGGTGGTCATAGGCTATTGCTTCCAGAAAGTAAACCCTCGGGTTTTCGGGGTCGTCTTTTTCAAGTTCTTTTAATACTTCAAGGGCTTTTTTGTATTCCTTTTTCTTTATGTAATACTCCGCTTCCAGAAGTAGAAAGGGTTTCTTATCAAAAGATATTAATTTTCCCTTTTCTATTAGTCTTCTTGCTTCTTCAAGCTTTCCGAGCTCAATGTATACACCTGCTAGCCTTTCCAGAACCTTGGGGTTGTTCGGAAAGCTGTTGAGTAACCTCTCGTAAACTTTAGCAGCTTCTTTAAACTCACCGTTTGCTTCAAGGGCTAATCCGTAAGAAAATACAACGTTCGGATTGTTCGGATAAGTGTAGTAAAGATTTTCAAGAATCTCCTTAGCCTTTTTATACCCTCCGGTTGAAAGGAGGAGAAGTGCATAATCAAGTTTGTAGTTAAGGTTATCGGGCGAGAGCTTAAGGAGTTTTTCGTATATCTCTTTAGCCTCTAAAAGTTTTCCGGAAGCGGTATAGAGTTTCGCAAGTTTCTCAAGAATGGCTCTGTTTTTCGGGTTTTGTTTGAGAGCTTCCCTGTAGAGTTCTTCTGCTTCTTTGAACTTCTTTTTCCTTTCGTATATCTTTCCGAGGGATATTACCGCAGGTGTATAGTTTTTCTGAACTTCCAGAGCTTTCTCAAAATACTCAATACCTTTGAGAGTATTTCCTTCCATAAGGTAAATTCTTCCCAAAAGATAGTAAGGAAGGGGAGTATCGGGATTGAGCTTTATATAATCAATAAGAAGCTTCTTTGCCTTCTTCCTATCTTTTCCTTTGAGATATTCGTCTATAAGAAATAGGAGTATTCTGGAGTCGTAAGGAAATGATTTATAAGCTTCTTCTATAACCTTCAGGGCTTCTTTATCCTTTCCTAAGATTTTATAAATGTTATATAGATAAAGGTATGCATCCTCCTCATTAGGGAAGTGTTTTAAAAACTCATTTGCAACCTTTTCGGCTTCTTTGTAATTTTTTTCCTTTACAAGTATTCTTATTAAATCTTTGTAAAGCTCGGGAGAATGAAACTCCTCAAGGGCTCTGTGGCAGTATTCCTTTGCCTCTTTCGGACGGTCAATTAGATAAGAACACATCAATGCATCGTAATATGGATTAGAAAAACCGAAACTCAGTGCTGAAAGAAAAATTACCAGCTTATTCATTGACCTTATATATTAAAACAGGTTTATTGAGTTTTCCCAGGAGTTTTGTTGCCGTATTTCCGAGGATTATCTTCTTGAGTCCGGAAAGTCCCTTGGAGCCTATAATCAGGAGTTCAACGTTTTCATTTTCGTTTACGTATCGCGCTATCTCATCTACTGGGTTTTTCCCTTCGGTATAAATAATTTCCGCTTTTAAGCCCTCTTTATCAAACTTTTCTTTCAACTCTTTGAGAAGCTTTCTCTTTTCCTCCCTTAATTTTTCTTCAAACTTCTTCTTCAGGGTATCAACAACCGGCAGGTTAAAGGGTTCTTCCACATGAATTATTTTTACACTTACACCGAAAGGTTTCAGAAACTTTAGGGAAAACTCAACCGCTTTCTGGCTCGTTTTAGAAAAATCATAAGCTATCACTGCACTTTTTTTAAACTCTACCTCACTTCCTTTTATTACAAAGTTGCTAACTTTTCCGTGTTTTACCACCTTTTCGGTTGTGGAACCTATCAGTATCTTTTCTACAAGACTTTTTTTATGTCCTCCGAGGAATACAAGATTCGGTTTTATTTTATCTTCATACTCAAGTATAGTATCCGCAGGATCTCCCAGTTCAATATGTGTATTTACCTTTTCCCCTCCGAGAAAATCCTTCAAAGCCTCAAGTTTCTCTTCCGCCTCTTTCCTTTTTTCTTCCTCTATTTTTTCAAGCGTTTCTATCTCTATTACCCCCACACCCATTGTCTCGGGATAGGGAAGGTAAATAATGGGAGGTATTACGTGTAAAAGATGAACCTCGGGGTTCATCTTATCCTTTATCCTTTTCACCGTTCGGAGGAGAGGGTTTGTTATATCCGAGAAATCAACGGGAACAAGAAACCTCATAATAAAATTTTAACTAAAGTTTAGAAGCCCGAATTAAATTAACTCATATGAATTTCCTTTTGGAGATTGCCAGGTTAAGGAGGATATATATGACACGAATCAGTAAGAATAACTCCTTCATATAAAAATACGTTTTCTATTCGTTCATTTATATAAGCTTCTGATTAACCCTTATCCTTTTGATTCTCTAACTACCTTTACCTTATCTTGGTAT
>CAYRMG010000051.1:0-8046 GCA_964425585.1 uncultured Aquifex sp.
CCTCCCGAAGAAGTTTTTTACCTCTTTTAAAATTTCCTCAAGGGAGTTCACATGTTTTACACCTTCAACTTTATGGGTTTTGTATCCAACAACATACTTTCCGAGTATTAAAGCGTAAGCTATCTCGGAAAGGGTGCCGTAATTTCCCCCTATAGCCACTACCATTTCACCGCTTGCCACAACGAGAGGATTTCTGTTCCAGTTAAGACCTGTGTTTATCCTTATATCAACGTAAGGGTTAGCCTCATGACCGTCGTATGAAGGGAGAATACCAACAGTTAGCCCCCCCTCTTCCTTTGCACCCTTACATACCGCTTCCATTACTCCCGTTCTTCCCCCGCATACTACAACAAGGCCGAGTTTAGCAAGCTCCTTGCCCAGCCTGTAAGCTACCTCATACTCCTCTTCATTTGCCTTTGAAGAACCTATTACGGAAATCTGTCTCATAAACTACAATTTAAGTGATGGGCGAAATAGGAAAACTCTTGGTAATTTTCGGGCTTATTCTTGTTATCACAGGTATTCTGATGATGCTATTTGAGAAGCTCCCTCTCGGACTCGGAAAACTACCGGGGGATATCCTTATAAAAAGGGATAACTTTACGGTTTACATACCTATAGCCACATCCATACTTTTGAGTATTATTCTTACGCTAATTCTTAACCTTCTCTTTTTGCTTTTCAAGAAATGACCTGTATATAGCGGAAAGAACGCCGTTTACAAACTTTGCAGCCTTCTCGTCGGTGAATTTCTTTACTATATCTATCACATCTATAAACACCCTTCCGGGTTCTTGCGATTTTAGAAATAAAAGTTCACCCACCCCGAGCCGAAGGGCATTTCTTTCAACGTATCCGAGCCTGTCTATACTCCACCCCTTCAGAAATTTTTCTATTATCGCATCTATCTCGCTTATGTTGTTTACCGTAGTCTCAACGAGCTTCTTGGCATACTCATACGTGTTTTTATTTTTAATATTTTTCTCCTCAATGACCTCCTTAAATATCTCCGAAGGATTATCTCCCCTTATATCCCACCGATATAAAACCAAGAAAGCCGTATCCCTTGCACTTTTCCGATATCTCATCTCAGTTTCTTAAATAGATTAGCCATTTCTATCGCTGAAAGAGCAGCTTCCCAACCTTTATTTCCGTGCTTTGTTCCCGCTCTTTCTATTGCCTGCTCAAGTGTGTCCGCGGTTATAACACCGAAGGTTATCGGTTTTCTTAACTCAATGGAGAGATTAGCAAGACCTTTTGATACCTCGGAAGCTATGTAATCAAAGTGAGGCGTAGCTCCTCTTATAAGAACACCCAGGGCTATTACCGCGTTTATATCCTCCCTTCTTGCAAGTTCTCCCGCGGCTACCGGAATCTCCCAGGAACCCGGAACCCTTACAAGGACTATATCTTCCTCCCTTCCTCCGTGCCTGAGAATACAGTCAATTGCTCCCTCAACCAATCTGTCAACTAACGCATGATTAAAACGGGAGGCAACTATACCGAATCTTAAACCTTCTGCTATCAGTTCCCCTTCATACGTTTTCATAACGTTAATATTTTAGGCCTTTTCTTTTACCGAACAGGTATACGAGTATTGTTGATATAAGAGCCACGGACAGTAGGATAAGACTCGCTGTATGGGCACTTTTGTAGTCAAGGGATTGAACGCTATCGTATACGTATATGGAAAGGGTTTGAGTTTCCCCGGGTATGTTTCCTCCTACCATAAGAATGACGCCGAACTCCCCGAGTGTATGAACAAAAACGAGTATACACGCGGTAATTATGCCCTCCGAAGAAAGAGGGAGAATGACCCTAATATACGTCTCTATGGGTGAGTAGCCGAATATGTAGGCGGTTTCTATATACTCCTTCTTAACCTTTTCCATAACGTTAATGACGGGAAGGATAGCAAGAGGAAAAGAGTATATGAGAGAAGCGATAAGTATACCCTCAAAGGTAAAAAGGAGGGATTTCCCTATAACTTTCTGAACAAATTCTCCTATAAAGCTCTCCGGAGAAAGAATAAGGATAAGGTAAAACCCAAGGACGGTAGGCGGAAGAACGAGGGGAAGGGTAAAGAGCGCAATAAGTAAACCTTTTCCTTTGAAATTTTTAAAGGAGATAAGAGGTGAGATTATAAGGGAAAAAAGCATAAGAATGAATGTTGTAAGGAAAGCAAGCTTAAGACTTACGATAAAAGCTTCAAACATTTACGGGATTCTCATAATACTTTGAAGCAACTTCCCTTATTTCAAGTATCGCCTGAACTACCTTTTCAAGCTCTGCGAGGGGAAGCTGAGTAGCGGAGTCCGAAAGAGCTTTTTCGGGTTCAGGATGGGTTTCCATAAAAACACCATCGCACCCCACCGCAACGGCAGCCCTGAGAAGGGGAAATATAAACTCCCTCATTCCGCCGGACTTGTCACCTAAGCCCCCGGGAAGCTGAACGCTGTGGGTAGCGTCGTATATAACCTTTGCATATTGTTTCATTATAGGAAGACTGCGAAAATCAACCACAAGGTTGTTATAACCGAAGCTCGTTCCTCTTTCCGTAAGGTAAATTTCCTTGGCTCCTCCGAACTTTAGTTTCTCAACCACATTCTTTGTATCCCACGGGGCTAAAAACTGACCTTTTTTCACGTTTACGGGCTTTCCCGTCTTTGCAGCGGCAAGTAAAAGGTCTGTTTGCCTGCAAAGGAAAGCGGGTATCTGGATTATATCAACAACCTCACCTACGGGTTCAGCCTGCCAGCTTTCGTGTATATCCGTTGTAGTTTTCAGCCCGAACTCTTCCTTAACACGCCTGAGAGCTTTAAGTCCATAATCAATACCGTGCCCTCTGAAGGAGTGTATGGAAGAGCGATTAGCTTTATCAAAGGAAGACTTAAATATAAACTCAACTTCCCCGAATTTATCCTGCAGTTCTCTAATTTTTTCCGCAACCTTTAAAACAAGTGATTCACTTTCTATTGCACAAGGACCTGCTATTATCAAAAATTTTCCCATGGTATCTGTTAATATAATACTGGTTATGAGGAAGTGGTTTATTATACTTCCAGTATTAATTACCGCCTGTGCTCCCGTTTCGGAAAAGGAAATAAAGAAAATGAACAGAAGGATAAGTGAACTTGAGGAGCGTGTTGCAAAATTGGAGAATAGACAGGATGAGATTGATAAAAAACTGGAATTAATTAACGAAAGGGTTGATAGGATTGCGGAAGATATAGGGGAACTAAAGAGAAGTGTTTACTTGAAGACGGAAGAGAAAGAGATGGTTGAAGAGAAACTTCCGGAAGTTTCCAAAGAAGCGGAACAGAACCCGGAAGAGGATTACAGGGAGGCCTTGAATCTTTATAAATTGAAAAGATTGAATGAAGCGAGGGATAGCTTTGTAAGCTTTATTAAAAAATATCCAAAGACAAAACTAACGGATAACGCTTACTTCTGGCTCGGAACTATATATTACGAGCTCGGAAATGAAGAAAGAGCGATTCAGATATTTAAAACACTTATTGGGAAGTGTGAAGAAAATATTCTGCCCGACTGTAATAAACTTCCCGACACTTATTACATGTTGATAAAGATTTATGCGGAAAAAGGAAATACAGAGGAAGCCCAAAGGTATTTTGATAGATTAAAGAGGGAATTTCCCGACTCTCCTCTTATTGAGAAAGCCGAAAACCTTTTATATACGAATGAGTAATGGAGCTAAAGATTCCCGAGCACATAGCGATAATAATGGACGGGAACGGAAGGTGGGCGAAAAAGAGAGGGCTTCCTCGCATAGCGGGACATTACAGGGGTGCAGAGGTAGCCGAGGATATAGTTGAGTTTTCCATAGAGCTGGGTATAAAACACCTTACACTTTTTGCCTTTTCTACGGAAAACTGGGCAAGGCCAAAGGAGGAGGTTGAAGCCCTTTTTGAGCTTCTTAGAAGATATCTCCAAACCAAAAAAGAGAAGCTTTATAAACTCGGGGTAAGAGTGCGCTTCATAGGAAGAAGGAACCGAATAAGCGGAGAGCTTTTAAAACTTATGGAGGATATAGAAGAAGAATCGAGGGACTTTAAAAAATTTTTTTTGAATATTGCAATTGATTACGGAGGAAGGGATGATATCCTGAGAGCGGTAAAAAAGGCGATAAAGCTTCAGAGGGAAGATATTAACGAAGAACTCTTCTCAAGTCTTCTTGACCTATCTTGCTCTCCCGACCCCGACTTACTTATAAGAACTGCAGGAGAAAAAAGAATATCAAACTTCCTTCTTTGGAATATAGCATATACCGAGTTATACTTTACGGAAACCCTCTGGCCTGACTTCACTCGTGAGGAGTTTTTAAAAGCCATTGAGGATTTTTCAAAAAGGAAGAGGAAGTTCGGAAGGATTCTGGATGAGTAGGGAATTATACGGATTAATTATAGGATTGAGCGTTATCCTTGTTATATTTTTACCTCTTCCTCTATTTATATTTTTTGTTTGTCTTCTCTCCTTTTTTGTCTCAAGGGAAATCTCAAATATATTTAAAGAGGATATATCTCTCTTTTCTCCGATTATTTTATTAACCCATTACTTAATCGGGGCTTTTGCTTATCCTCTCATCGGTCTTGTAGCACTATACAGGGGATATAAGAGCTGGAGCCTTGAGTCATTCCTCAGAGCGCTTTTCCTCGGATTTTACCCCGCTCTGTTTCTTTCTCATCTAATAGGTATAAGGGAACAGGGAGTTTACATTACCCTTATTTTTGTATTCGGTATATGGATAAACGACGTTTTTGCCTACTATACAGGAAGATATTTGGGAAAAACCCCTCTATTTTCCAAGATATCACCTAAGAAAACCCTTGAGGGATTTTTAGGAGGTTTGATACCCGCCTCCCTATTTTACGGACTATTTCTCCCCGAACCTTTTTTAAAGGCTCTATTTATCGGTCTGATTACGGTAAGTTTCGGAGTTGCAGGGGATTACTTTAAATCTTTTATAAAGAGACAGTTCGGAATTAAGGATTTCTCAAATATCTTCGGGGAGCACGGGGGATTTACAGACAGGTTTGACGCACTTATCTATTCTTCTCCGGTATTTTACCTTTTCCTAAATTAATTTTTAGGGAGGTGAGGTTATGAGAAAAATATTAGTTCTACTTTTTTTAGCTATCTCTTTTTCATTTTCTCAGGAAAGTGTTTTAAAAGCTGTGTTTGATTGTGCTGTTGGGGACTTGGAGTGGATAAATCTCAGGCTTTCCCTAATTCAAAAAACGGCTGAAACGCTTATAAGAGAAGGAAAATCTTATAGGTTTGTTATAACCATACACTCACATTGTATTCCGATTGTTGATGGAAATCTTAAAAAGTATCCGAAAGAAAAGAGGGAAAAAATTAAACTTATTCAGTCTAAATTAAAAACATTAAAAGAGCTTTACGAAATTGACATAAAAGCTTGCAACATAGCAATGAAAAGAATGAAAATAAAAAACGTTCCCGAATTTGTAAACGTTGTCCCAAACAGCTGGATAACACTTATAGAGCTTCAAAACAAAGGATATGCATTCATTCCTTTTTAGTTTAAACCTCCTGAAACTTTACCCTTCTTTGTTCACCCGTTTCCATATCCTTTATTGTTATCTCTCCCTTTGATGCTTCCTCCTCTCCTATTATCACCGCATACTTTACACCCAATTTATTTGCAAACTCAAGCTGCTTTTTAAGCCCTCCCTTCCTGTAGGAAAATTCAACTATTTTTCCTTTGCTCCTCAGTTTGTCCGCAACCTTTAACGCATAAGCGTAAACATTCCCGAAAGGAATAACGAAGTATATTTCCTCTTTTTCTTCCTCATCGGGAAGAAGGAGCATAAGTCTTTCAACACCGAGAGCAAAACCGAGTGCCGGTGTAGGAGGACCTCCCAGTTCCTCCACAAGGTAGTCGTATCTTCCTCCCGCTATCAGGGTAAGTCCCAAGCTATCGGAAACCGCTTCAAAGACGGTTCTGGTATAGTAATCAAGTCCTCTCACAAGATTGTAATTCTCCCTGAAGGGGATATTTAAGCTCGTAAGATATTCCTTTAATCTTTCGTAATGTTCTCTGCACTCCTCGCATAAAAAGTCTATCATCTTCGGTGATTCCTTTACGGCCTCCCTGCAGGTTTCAACTTTGCAGTCAAGAACTCTTAAGGGGTTTCTTTCCATTCTGTTTATACAATCGGTGCAAAGTTCTTCTTTCACACCCCTCAGGTAATTCAAAAGAGCTTCCCTGTAGGCTTCCCTATCCTTTTTACATCCCAGGGAATTAATTTCTATAACTACGTCTTTTATGTTAAGGGCTTTAAGTATATCGTAGGTAATCTTTATTATTTCCGCATCCGCATGGGGTTCCGCAACACCGAAAACCTCCGCTCCGATTTGATGGAACTGTCTATACCTTCCCGCTTGGGGCCTTTCATACCTGAACATAGGCCCTTCGTAAAAGAGCTTAACGTAGGGTCTAAGGGCGTAAAGCTTATGTTGTATAAAAGCCCTCACTGTTCCGGCTGTTCCTTCCGGCCTCAGTGCCAACTTTCTCCCTTTTTTGTCTTCAAATACAAACATCTCCTTCTGGACGATATCGGTTGTTTCCCCGACGCTTCTTTGGAAAAGCTCCGCATACTCAACTACGGGAAGAATTATTTCCTCAAAGTTATAGAGCTTAAGTATCTTTCTCGCTGTGTTTGATACCTTCCTGAATTTCTTTACTTCTTTTCCGAGTATATCGTGAAAACCTCTTACGCTCTGAATGGTCATAATATAAGTTTATGATAGCCCTTACACTTTGGTTATTATTTTTAGTCTCTTTTTCCTTTTCCAAGGTATTCCTGGCGGAATGGGAAGGTCCCATAACTCCGACCGCAGCAGGATACGTCGAACGTTCCCTTAAGGAAGCTCAGGAAAAGGGAGGCAACCTATACATTCTCATTCTAAACACCCCCGGGGGTCTTGTTGAAAGCATGAGAAGGATTGTTAAGGCCTTTAACACCGCATCCCTCCCCGTTGTAGTTTTCGTATACCCCCCGGGGGCAAGGGCTGCGTCCGCAGGTGCAATCATAACCATAGCTGCGGATATAGCCGCAATGGCTCCGGGAACGAATATAGGCGCAGCACACCCGGTTATTGCGGGAACCCAAAGAAACAGTAAAAACGATGTTATGTTAAAAAAAGCCCTTGAGGATATGCTTGCATTCGTGAGAGCTATAGCAAGAGAAAAAGGAAGAAACGTAAAAGTGGTTGAAAAGATGGTAAAGGAAAGTATATCCCTTTCCGCGGAAGAAGCCCTAAAAAAACAAGTGATAGACTTGATAGCCTACGACGTAGGGGACCTGCTTGAGAAGCTAAGCGGAAGAAAGGTAAAAAAGCTCGGAAAAGTTTACGAGATAAAAACAAAGGGTGAGGAGGTTATAAAGATTGACCTGCTTCTCAGGGAAAAAGTTCTGAAGATAATTTCAAACCCTACCGTTGCATACTTGCTTCTCATGATTGGTTTTTACGGCATATTCTTTGAGCTTTATAACCCGGGAGCCGTTATTCCGGGTGTTGTGGGTGCCATATCCCTTCTTTTGGGACTTTACGGACTAAGCATTATATCGGTGAACTGGCTTGCACTTCTTTTAATACTTCTCGGAATACTCTTTTTCGTTCTTGAGCTGATAACTCCTACTTTCGGAGCCTTAACAGTCGGAGGAATAATCTCTTTGGTTCTCGGTTCCCTTTTCCTTATTGAGGAAAACTCCCCTTATGGAGAAATACCGAAACAGTTAATAATCGGTGTTTCTTTGTTCAGTGCAGCTTTTTTCCTTACCGTGGGATATCTCGGTATAAAGGCTCAAAGGAGAAGGAAGATAACGGGAGCGGAGGCAATGATAGGTGAAGAGGGGGAAGCGATTACGGACTTTAAAAAAGGAAAGGGAAAGGTTTTTGTCCACGGCGAGATATGGAACGCCTATTCAAAAGAGGATATAAAGAAGGGTGATAAGGTAAAGGTTATAGGAGTTAAAGGGTTGAAGTTAATAGTTGAAA
>CAYRMG010000052.1:0-8029 GCA_964425585.1 uncultured Aquifex sp.
TCATATCACCACACAAAAACAAAATCCGCCTCTTTTATAAGCTTTTCTATTTCTTCGGAATTCATAACATTTACGTTCTCAACAACGAATTGATTTTTAGTTATTCCCCTATCGTGAAGTGATTCCTCTTCAGCCACCAATGTAAGACTTATAAAATCAAGGGTTTCCCAGAACTTCTCAAGACTGTCTATACCGAGCTTTTCCGGTTCCCATCTTGTGAGGAAATAAACGCCGTCCCTCACGCATACAAAGTATGTCTCGCTGTTTATAGCGGTTGCGGTTGCAACTCTCATAGCTTCGTGGGATTTCCAGGAAAACGGGTCTCCTTTTAGTATATGAACCACCCTCTTCATTTTTTTCTTTTTTAATTAAAACACAGAACTTTGTCAAAATCCTTCAACATTTTAGACATGTTGTAGGTTGAACTGCTTTCCGCCCACTTAGGTGCTTCTTTTACACCCCTCTGGTGGGCGGAATGGCTACAAAAAAGAATCCTTGCACCGAAGTTTTTTAACTCCTCCGCATCGGGTCTGAGAAGGTAATAAACGCCGTTTCCCGAAAGAAATATAACAACCTCGTGCCCCTTTTCGCACAGTTTTTTTGTTAAGTTTTTTACAGTGTTGTAGTCCTTAGCATAAGGCACACTCGTTATAAATATAAGAACTTTCATTTTACCTTCCTTATTATTATCTCCCAGAGACTGTCACCTATCTTGTTTACCTCAATAACTTCCTGACCTTCTTCCCTCATACTTTTGGGAACGCTCTCCGCGGAGGGAGGGTAATCAACAATTACCCTTAGGATTTGACCGGGTTCCATCGTTTCAAGGGCAAGCTTACTTTTAACAAATGTAAAGGGGCAAACCTCACCCCTTATATCAAGCTCCTTGTCAAACTTCTTGTCCATAAAACTTAAATTTACAACTCCTCGGGTAAAATAATCAATTATGAAAGTTCCCTACACCTGGCTATCCGAATTCGTAGAACTTGACGGAATAACACCCGAGGAGATAGCGGAAGAACTTTCCCTAAGAAGCGTTGAAGCAACCGTTGAAACCTTCGGCATAGACATAGACGGTGTAGTTTTTGGAAAAGTTGTTGAGGTTAAAGAACATGCTCAAGACAAAAGACTTAATGTCTTAAAAATTCAGGTTCAGGAGCACCTGTTTGTAGACATTGTCACTGCGGACAAAAGCGTAAAAAAGGGGGACGGGGTTTTGGTAGCCCTTCCGAATGCCAAGGTAGGTAACATTTGCGTAACAGAGAGAACGTTCGGAGATGTCGTTTCTAAGGGAATGCTCCTATCTCCTCAAGAGCTCGGACTTGAGGAGAAGAGCGAAGGTGTTTTGAAAATCAGGGAGAACTTTAAGCCCGGAACGGATGCGAGGGAGATTTTAGGTTTCGGTGAGAAAATTATAGAGATAGATATAACCCCGAACAGGGGGGATATGCTATCCGTAAGGGGTGTAGCAAGGGATATAAGTGCCATATTCGGACTAAAAAAGAGGGAGGAAAAAGGGGAAAGCTTTTCGGAAACGGGAAACATCTCAATAGAGATAAAGGACAATGATTGTAAAAGATACAGGGGTGTGATAATTGAAGGTGTAAAGATAGAGGAGTCTCCTATTGAAATAAAAAAGAGATTGTGGCAATGCGGGATAAAGGTTATAAACAACGTTGTTGATATAACAAACTACGTAATGCTCAGAGACGGACAACCCCTTCACGCCTTTGACCTTTCAAAGATTGAGGGCGGTATAATTGTAAGGAGTGCCCACAAAGGGGAAAAACTCATAACCCTTGACGGTGAAGAAAAAAATCTTGATGAGGACATACTCGTAATAGCGGACAGGGAAAAACCTCTTGCGGTTGCGGGAGTAATAGGGGGACTTGAGAGCGGAATAAGCGAAAAAACCCGTTCAATACTTCTTGAGAGTGCCTATTTTGACCCCTACAGGGTAAGAAAGGCTTCAAAGAAGCTGGGTATAAACACGGAAAGTTCCTACAGATTTGAGAGAAATGTTGATATTGAAAGGGTTGATAAAGCTCAGGATTACGCTGTTTCCCTAATCTTGAAGTATGCGGGGGGGAAACCTGTAGCGGTAAAGGACGTTTATCCCGAAAAATATGAACCTAAGAAGGTTTTCCTTCCCCAAGGTAAGTATATAAGGTATGCGGGAGAGCCTTATAAAAACGAGGAGGTGAGCAAAATACTCAATGCCCTTGAGATACCCCACGAAGTTATGAGATGCGGAATAGAGGTTTTTGTCCCTTCCCACAGAAGCTTTGACATCAGCAGGGATGTTGACATCATAGAGGAGATAATGAGGATAAAGGGATACCAAAGCTACACATCGGAAGTTTTAAAACTCCCTTCATTCTCAAAGGAACCCGAAGACTACGAGAAAAAGGTAAGGGATTATCTAAAGGATAGGGGATTTTACGAAGTAATAAACTTCTCCTTTGAAGACGGAAAGCTTTACAACCTTCTCGGAATTTCCCTTCCGGAGATTGAGGTTATAAATCCCCTGAATCCGACCCAGAGGTATATGAGAAGCACCCTCATGACTTCCCTTCTCAGAACAGCGGTCTACAACGAAAGGAACTACAACTACGACCAGGCTATATTTGAGCTCGGAAAGGTATTCGGAAAAGAGGGAGAAGAGGTAAGGCTCGGTATTCTCGCAAAAGGAAGAAAGAAGAAAACCCTTAGGGAGGAGAATTGGAGCCCTTACGATTTTAGCGAAATAATTCACGGAATTTTTGAGCTTCTCGGCACAAATCCGATTATTGAAAAGGAAGAAGCGAGATATCTACATCCATACGTATCCGCTTCCCTATTTCTTGATGATGAGAAAGTAGGCTTTTTCGGTAAACTCCATCCCGAGATAACCAAGAAGCTTGAGCTGAGAGGGGATGTATTCATAGGTGAGATAAAACTTGAGAAGGTAATTAACAGAGCAAAGAAGCCGATGTATAGAAAGATTGCAAAGTTCCCCCCCGTCGTGAGGGATATAGCTCTTATAATGGACAAAGTATTTAATGTGAATAAATTATTAATTGACATTAAATCGCAACTGGGAGACCTGCTGGAAGAGGTAAGGGTTTTTGACCTTTATACGGGTGAAAAGGTAGGGGAAGGCAAGAAGAGCGTTGCGATAAGGCTGGTTATGAGAAGCAGGGAAAGGAGCCTAAAGGACGATGAAGTTAATGAGCTTATTAGGAAGCTTGTCGGAGAACTTGAGAAAAGGTATGGTATAAAGCTCAGGGCTTAGGGTCTGCCCTGTTCGTGGCACGGAAGCTGTCAATGGGGCCTACACCGTGGGTTTTAGGGAAGTCTTCTTCGGGAGCTCCTTAGGGACTCCCGAGGGACTACCCACTTAAGTATATTGAGGCCCACGGCACTTCTCGTGCTACGGCAGGGCGGATTCCCCTCTTGCCTTCCCCTCCTGGAAACAGGAGGCGGAAGAGTTGTTAAAGGAGCGTTTAAGAAGGAAGATTTTAGATAAACGCATAGCTTTATCCGAAGAGGAGAGAGGTTTACTTTCAAGAAAGATAGCCGAAAACCTTAGTTCCCTTCCTGAATACAAAAGGGCTAAAACTGTTCTCCTTTACTGTCCCGTTAAGGGAGAACCCGACCTCACCCCTCTTTTTTCGGAGCTTATAAATAGGGATGCCTTAATCCTTCCTAGAGTTAAAGGAAAAACACTTGAGCTTTATAAGGTAAATACCCTTTCGTGCCTGAAAAAAGGCAGTTTTGGCATACCTGAACCCGAAGAAGGGGAAAAGGTGTCTCCCGATGAGGTTGAGCTTTTTGTCGTGCCCGGGGTTGTTTTTGATAAGGAAGGATACAGGCTCGGTTTCGGAAAAGGGTATTACGATAGACTTCTAAGGGGTGTAAAGTCTCCCAAGGTCGGAGTTGCTTACTCCTTTCAGGTTATTGATAAACTTCCCAGGGACCCCTGGGATATTCCCGTTGATATTATTATCACCGAAAAAAACATAAGGAGGTTGAAAAATGGAGCTGATTAGTATTCTTTTGATAGTTTTTGCGGTTGCGATAGGTGTGTATATAGGGAGAAATGTTCTCGGCGGAAAAAGGGAGCAAGTTCCCGTTTACGTTCAGCCCGATTTCACACAAGTTAAGGAAAAAGAGGAAAACATACTGAAGGAAGCAAAGGAAAAAGCGGAAAAGCTTATAGGTGATGCAAAGGAGGAGGCAAAGAAGATAATACAGGAAGCGGAAGAAAAAGCGGAAAAACTCCTGAAGGAAGCAAAGGAAGAGATAGAAAGACTCAAAGAAGAGATTGAAAGGAGAAAAAGGGAGCTAAAGGAAAGGGAGGAAAGCTTACAGGCCAAAGAGCGGCACCTTGACAGAAGATGGGAAAGTATAGAGAGAAGGGAAGAGGAGCTCCTTCACAGGGAAAGAGAGTTAAAAGAGCTTGAAAGGAGCCTTGATAACTTCAGGGAAGAGCTGAGGGAGAAGGAAGAAGAACTGAGAAAAGAAAAGGAAGAGATACAAGAGCTGAGAAAGAAGGAGCTTGAAGAACTTCAAAGGATAGCACAGCTCACCGTAGAAGAGGCAAGGCATGAAATTCTCAAAAAAGTTGAGGAAGAGGCGAGAAAGGACGCCATAAAACTGATGAAGGCCATTGAAGAAGAAGCAAAAAGAAAAGCGGAATTTGAAGCCAAAAAGGTTATAGCAACCGCTGTCCAGAGGCTTTCCCCTCAGATAGCCATAAATTACACGACAACCACCGTTGAACTCCCCAGCAACGAGTTTAAAGGAAGAATAATAGGAAGGGAAGGAAGAAACATAAGAACCTTTGAAATTCTAACGGGCGTTGACCTCATAATAGATGACACACCCGATATCGTTACCATATCCTCCTTTGACCCCTTGAGGCGTGAAATAGCCAAAGAAGCGCTCCAAAGGCTCATAGCTGATGGGAGAATACACCCCGCAAGAATTGAAGAGGTTGTTGATGAAGTAAAAAGAGAGTTTGACGAAAAGATAAGAAAGCTCGGCGAGGAAACCGTTTACGAGCTTGAACTTCACGACATAAACCCCGGCCTTTATTATTACATAGGTAAGTTATACTACAGAACAAGCTACTCCCAGAACGTCCTGCTTCACTCAAAGGAAGTTGCCTACATAGCGGGACTGATGGCGGAAGAGCTCGGACTTGATGCAAAACTTGCAAGGAGGGCGGGACTTCTCCACGACATAGGCAAGGCAATATCCCACGAACTCGGAGGCTCCCACACGGATATAGGTGTTGAGCTTGCAAGAAAATACGGAGAACCCGACGCAGTCATAAACGCCATAAGGGCACACCACGATGAAGAGCCGGTAAGGTATCCCGAAGTTGCTTTAGTTTGTGCTGCGGACGCCCTTTCCGCCGCAAGACCCGGAGCGAGAAGGGAAACCCTTGAAGCTTACATAAGAAGACTTGAAAAACTGGAGGAAATAGTAAAATCTTTCAAGGGAGTTGCAAACGCTTATGCGGTTCAAGCGGGAAGGGAAGTAAGGGTTATAGTAAATCCCGAAGAGATTTCCGATGAAGAAGCCTACCTGCTTTCCAAGGAAATAGCGAGGAAAATTGAAGAGGAGCTTGACTTCCCCGGACAGATAAAGGTTGTAGTAATAAGGGAAACAAGACACGTTGAATACGCCAAGTAATTCCTCCCTTTTTCTTTTTATATCTTTATTAAAAGAATTAATTGAACCATAAAGCTTTTTGATAGAAATTTTTAAAACTGATGGCTACGCAGGTTAAGGACTATTACGAGATTCTCGGAGTAAGCAGGGACGCAACGAAGGAGGAAATAAAGAAAGCTTACAGAAAGCTCGTGAGGATATACCACCCCGATATAAATCCCGACCCGAAAGCTGCGGAAAAGTTCAAGGAAATAAACGAGGCCTATCACGTTCTTGTTGACGATGAACGGCGCTCCGAATATGATGCAATCCTTAGCAGAAACGACGTAGGAAAGTTCAGGGACTTCCTGGAGTATATTCAGGAGTTTGTTGAAAGCATAATACAGGGGGAAAAAGGAAAAAAGAAAAGGCCGAGGAAGGGACAAGACATAAAGATGAAACTTCCCCTATCCCTTGAGGAAGCGGGATTAGGTTGTGAAAAGGAAATCACCTACAACAGGTGGATGGACTGTCCCGACTGCGGAGGAATGGGGGTAAGGGGTGAGGCGGAAACGGTAATATGTCATGCATGCAACGGAGAAGGAAGAAGGGTAAGCGGTATATTTAACTTTCCGAGACCCTGTTCAGTTTGCAGGGGAAAAGGTTTCATAATAAAGAATCCGTGTCCTACTTGCTACGGAAGGGGAAGGGTATCGGTTCAGCACAGAATAAAAATAACCGTTCCCCCGGGAACGGAAGAGGGAGAGGTTCTAAAAGTTCCCGAAAAAGGACACCTCGGTTATTTCGGAGGAAAGCCGGGGGACCTATACCTTAAGGTAGTTCTCAAAGAACACCCTGTGTTTAAAAAGGTAGGAAAGGACCTTCATATGGAAAAGGTGATTAGCTATCCCATTGCGGTTCTCGGAGGGACGGTAAAGATACCAACCCTTGAAGGGGAAGAGGAAGAGGTATTTATTCAACCCGGAACGGAGTGCGGGTCAACCAAAACTATACCCGGAAAGGGTTATCCTTACAACGGCGGAAGAGGAGACCTTATAATTCATATAAGAATAGGCGTTCCCAAGAACATATCAAAGAAGGAAAGGAAGTTAATAGAGAAACTCGCGGAACTTATGGGGGAGGAAGGTGTATACAAGGAAGAGGGATTTACCGACAGGATAAAGAAACTTATAAAAAGGAATTAACTCTTAAGAGAGACTTAAAATAAACTTACTATGGAGCTTCAACTTCTTTTAATCCTTATAATAGCTTTTATTTTTCTCGGTCCTGAAGGTATGCTGAACGTTGCCACAAAACTCGGTGAGCTTGCAAGACAGGCAAGGGAATTAATAGACCAGATAAAGATGGAGGCTTATGTTCAAGAGCTTAACAAGAAAATAATGGAGGAGGAAAAGGAACTGAAGGAAGAAGAGCCTCCGAAGGATATAGCGGAAGAACTCAAAGAGGAGCTTGAAGATGTTTACGAGGAGGAAAAAATAGAGGAAAATGAAAAAGATGAGCGAAAAGGAAAAGCTTCCCGAAATGCCTCTGACGGAACATCTGAGGGAGCTAAGGTATAGGTTAATCGTTTCAATAACCGCATTTTTAATAGGTTCGGGAATTTCGTTCTATTTCGCAAAGAACGTGTTTGAGATTTTAAAAAAACCCGTTATGGAAAGCTACCCCGATGTTGAACTTATAACCCTCTCCCCCACGGAGCCCCTTTTTATTCTTATAAAGATATCCCTTGCGGTCGGTTTTATCCTCGCTTCGCCGATTATACTCTACCAGATGTGGAGGTTCATAGAACCCGCATTATACTCCCATGAAAAGCGTATCTTCATTCCCCTTCTTCTCGGTTCAATAACCTTATTTCTTCTGGGTGCGCTTTTTGCTTACTTCGTCGTTCTTCCCCTGGCTCTCAAGTTCCTCTTAGGGCTCGGTTTTTCTCAGCTTCTCGCAACCCCGTATCTTTCGGTTGACATGTATGTGAGCTTTGTTCTGAAGATGGTAATAGCCTTCGGTATAGCCTTTCAGATGCCCATAGTTTTATACGTCCTCCAAAAAGCGGGTGTAATCACACCGGAACAACTCTCAAGGTTCAGAAAATACTTCATAGTCGTCGCATTTCTCATCGGTGCGATTATAGCTCCCGATGTATCAACCCAAGTTCTTATGGCAATACCCCTTATAATTCTTTACGAGATTTCGGTTTTACTCGGTAAACTCTCAAGGAGAAAAAAGGAGCTTAAAAAAGCCTAAGACCTGTTGAGCTTTGTAAACAAGTTGTAAATGATATCAATCGGAATACTTACAGCTTCGTTCAGCTGTTCCTTGCTCAAAGTTTCAAGTTGTCTGAAGAAGTGGTAAAGCTCAAAAATCTCCGCTA
>CAYRMG010000053.1:0-7836 GCA_964425585.1 uncultured Aquifex sp.
GGTGTGGAGTCCTCTTAATTTTTTCCTTCAAAATATATTATTGGAGGGATGGAGATGTATGCCCTGAAGGAGCCTCTTAAAGGCTACGAGCTTAAGATAACGCTTCTTCCGATAAGTGATATAAGGATTCCCTCAATCCAGAGGGATTTATCCGAAACGTTGATAAAGAGACTTATGGCGAGTATTGAAAAGGTGGGATTTGTTGACCCCATACTCGTGGTGGAAACTCAAGAGGGCTCTTACGAAGTTATAAACGGCCAGCACAGGCTCAAAGCTGCGGAACTTCTCGGCATAAGCGAAGTTCCCGCAATAATACTTCCCGAGGAAGCAAAGGATTACATAATAGCCCTGAACGTTGAGAAAGCTCCCAACCTCAAGGATAAAGCCCACCAGGCGTATGAGATATTTCAGAAATACCTAAAAGAGTCCCCCGAAATGGAGGAGATTGAGCTTGAGACAAAGGTAGAAGAGCCTTACTTCATAACCGTAGGTTTCATAACGGACAGATTCGGTGAAAAGAGATTCCCCGCTTACGCTTTTGAAAAGGTTCTCAAGAAGGTTGATGAGTTCTTAACAATCCCCCTTGAGGAAGCGGAAAGGGAAAGGGAAAACAGGGCAAACCTGCTGAGGGAAGTGAGGGAGGTAATGGAGGAAAAATATCAGGAGCTCGGACTTACGAATGCCCTTCAGAAGGAAGCCATAATAACGAAGGCTTTCCAGAGCGTTTACGGAAAGAGGGTAAGGAGGATAGAAGACGATTTTTACACAACCTTTGAAAAAATCAAGGAAGCTATACCGAAGGTAAGCTTCACCGAAGAGGAGCTGGAGGAATTTTAGTGAACCCATACAAGGAAAAGCTACTCAGATGTCAAAAGCTACTTACCGAGAGTAAATACGATGAGCTTTTAAAGGAAATAGAGGAGCTATCTCGGATGAATCCTGAAGGCTTGACAAAAGAGGAAGCGGAGGAATCCCTTAGAATCCTTGACTTTCTCATATCCGAGGTTGAAAAAAGAAGGGAAGAGCTCTTTAACAAGATGATGAATTACCAAAGGTTTAAGAACTACCTGAGGTAAAGTTAATGTATTTTTACGATGAAAACAATGTAAAAAGGTTATGGTTGCATTTACACGGGCTTGCCACGAACGTTATGGGAAACAAGATAGCCTTTCTCAGGGAATACTTTTCCCGAAAGGGTATTTACTCATTTTTTGCCATGGATATGGATTACGAAAAGCATACAACGACAAACACACTAAACACCCTTGAGATACTTGTAAGGGGTTTTTCTCAAAAATATGAGGAGATTCACCTTTGCGGAAGTTCCCACGGGGCTTACGTAGCCCTTAACTATGTAAGGTATAAACCCCTTTTTAATGTAAAAAAACTCATACTCCTTGCCCCTTCTTACAACACACTCGGCCTGATGATTAAAGAGTTCGGAGAGGAAAAGCTAAGAAACTGGCTTGAAGGAAAAGAGGAACTGAGTATAGAGGAGGACGGGAGGGAAGTAATCTTTATAAAAGAGTGGGCTAAGGATATACTTGAGCACGGATATGAAATAATAAAGGAGGGTAATGTAGATTTCCCGAAGAAACCTCCCGTGGATATAGTAATAATGCACGGGACAAAAGACGAAATAGTTCCTATTAGTCTTTCGGAGGAATTTGTCAGGAATGTAAAGGTAAACAAGTTTATAAAAGTAGAAGATGACCATCAGCTGAATGAAAGCTTGAAGAAATACATAGAGGAGTTGATAGATGAGGTTTGAGGTAAAGACACCTTATCTTGCAACGGACGTAATAATAAGGCTCTGGGAGGGAGAGAAATTTAAGGGGATAGTTCTGATAGAGAGGAAGTATCCGCCCGTAGGGCTTGCTATACCCGGGGGATTCGTTGAGATAGGGGAGAAGGTGGAGGATGCAGCGGTAAGGGAGATGAAAGAGGAGACCGGACTTGATGTGAGCTTAAAAGGTCTTCTCGGCGTTTACTCAGACCCCGCAAGAGACCCCCGTGCTCACGTTGTCTCGGTGGTGTGGATAGGGGACGCAACGGGAGAGCCGAAGGCGGGAGACGATGCAAAGGAAGTAAAGGTCTTTAAGCTTGAGGATATTCCCCTTGATAAGCTCGTTTTTGACCACAAGAGGATAATCCTTGACTTTATGAAGAGATGCTTATAAAGACGAATCTTTATCCTATATCTTTTGATTTCCGAAGAAACTTTACCCTGCTAAGGTCTCACATCACCGTTCCCGAAGAACTTGCAAACAGAGTAAGGTATAGACTTTCCGGTGAGCTAAGAAGACCTGTTTTCAGGAGGAATGAATATTTTTACGTCCTTGGGGAGGTGATAGAAAAACCCACGATAAAGCTTGAGGGAGGAATAGTTTACACCTTTGAAAGCGAAGGAACCACCCGTATAAACTCATTTTCCTCACCCAGGGAAGCCCAAGAACTCTTTAGGGATTCCTTGAGGTTAAAAAATTGGAATGAAGTATGGCTTAGACACTTCTTCAACCATTACGGTGATAGAGTAATAATCAACTGGAAACACGGAAAAGCCCACCTAATTCCCGAAATCCTGACAAAAATTCACGAAATTGACGGAAATCTATACCTTCAGATAGACATAAAATTCAGAATGCTCTCAAGGGAGACCCTTCAAGCTCTCCTTGAAAAAGAAGAAAGTCTGAACATTAAAGAGATTGAGGTTAAACCCATACGCTCAAATGCAACCTTCCGAATTGAAAAAATCCAATCCTCAAGGGAGTTATCCGAGGAGTTTATAAAAGAGATGACAAAGATAACAACAAACCCTTACGTTAAGAAAGCTTGGGAAGAAATTCTCAGCGGAAATAGGGATATTTTCATTGTCCACACGGATAAAGGATACACCTACCCTGCAAATACTTTAAGGATAGTTATAAACTTTGAACAATTTGAAGAAAGACAGCTCTCAAAACTTTTATCTTTTGTAAGGCTTGAGCCCTCAGAAAGATTGAACCGAATAAGGTTTGCCGCAGGATTGATAAAGAGACTTACAAAGGAGTTCGGGTGGGATATAAGAATCTCGGAACTCTCAACGGGCAAGAAACTTAACTACATTAATACACTTGTAGATGGTGCGGGAAGGAGCGAAAGAATATACTCAAATATGAAAAAGTTTATAGAGGATTTAAGACCCTTTATAACGAACTCCGAGCTAAAAGTAAGTTTCATCATTGTGGAAAAAGAAAGAATCGGAAAATTGATAAACAAAAGACGTGAATTTCTGAACAAGCTACATGAGTTTTTAAAGAAAAAAGGTATAAAGCTAAATAGGGAAAAAGTAATAAGAATTCTCGGAAAAAAAAGAAGCACGGTAAAAAAAGAGCTCTCAAATATATTAGACCGTATAGGGAATCCGAATCTCGTCGTGGTATTCCTTGAGGAGTATGAAAAGGTTGACCCTTACGAGGATTTTCTTCTTTACGATTACATAAAGTCTATGCTTCTTTCAAGGAATATCCCATCTCAGATTATACTGAACAACACCCTCCTCAAGACGAACATCAGGTACGTAGTTCTCAACGTAGGTGAGCAGATACTCGGAAAAACGGGAAACATTCCTTATAAGCTGGGTAAAAAACTTCAAAATGTTGATGTGTTTATAGGACTTGATATAAGCAGAATGAAAAGAAGAGCCTCAACGGTAAACACTGCTGCCTTTACAAAGATATTTTTATCGGACGGAAGCTTTATAAGGTATAGGCTTTCCTCTTTTCCTTCGTTCGGAGAGGAAGTGAGCAGGAAGGTAATAGAAGACCTCTTTCTAAAACTGAAGGAACTCGGTATAGATGAAGGCTCAAAAATAGTGATTCACAGAGACGGAAGATTCCCGAGGGGTGAGGTTGAAAGCTTTATTGAATTCTCTAAGGTTTACAAATACAACGTTGAACTCGTTGAAATAATAAAGAGCGGTAATCCCAGGTTCTTCCCCGAAAGCGATGCAAAGAAAAAGCTGAAAGGGTATTATCTTAAGCTTGACAATAATACCATTGTTCTTGCAACATACAACAATATTTTCCCGGGAACCCATAAACCAATAAAGGTGAGGAAGGTTTACGGAAAACTGAGCGTTGAAGAGCACGCTTCTTATATTCTGAGTCTCACCTTGCTCAATTATGCTTCCTTCCAGCCCATAAAACTGCCCGCAACAACTCATTACTCCGATAAGATAACGGGATTACTGCTCAGGGGCATAGAACCCGAAAGTAAAGAAGGTAATATTATGTATTGGCTATGAGGTGGTGTGAGCTAAAAAGGTTCAAAATAAAGGTTTACGGAAAGTCCGTAAAAACGCTTATGAAGGGATTAACGGCTCCGGAGGAACATACTCACTTTCTGCACGGTCTACTTACGAATGATATAAAATCCCTTAAATCCTATACTTTCAATTACAACCTGTGGTTAAAACAGAACGGAAACCCGATTGCTGATTTTTTCGTTTACAAGATAGAGGATTACTACATACTTGACACGGAAGAAAACCCTGATTTCGTTATGAAGGAGTTCAACAGGCTTAAGCTATCCCTGAAGGTCTACTTTGAGAATCTCCGAGATTATAAGCACATATTCCTGTGGGGAGACGACTCGGAAGATTTTATAAAGGAAGCATTCGGTATAGAACTTTCCGATTACGAAGTAAAGAAAATGGAAGAAGACGTTTACATAGCTAAAAATCCCGTAAGGATAAAAAGTAAAGGCTTTGATATATTCGGAAAACTTGAGGAAATACATAAAAAGCTTCCCGATGAATTGAAAGTTAATGAGGAGGAGTTTGAAAGGGAACGTATAAGGAACTGCGTTCCCAGAATACACAAAGAACTAAGGGAAGGTTTCTCTCCCCTTGAGGCGGGTGTTCTTCCATACGCTATAAGTCTGAATAAGGGGTGTTATGTCGGACAGGAAGCTATAGCGAGAGTTTACTTTAGAGGAAGAACCCCCAGAGTCCTTACAAAGTTTTCGGTAATCTCACCCGTAAAAGAAGAGGAAAAAATCATTGAGGAAAATAAACCTATAGGTCTTATTACTTCCGTTTCACCCGATGGTGATGTGGCTCTCGGATACATACTCAGGGCAAGGCTTGAACCCGGGAAGGTTTATCAGACGGAGAGCGGAAAAGTAAAAGCGGAGGGTGTGTGTGAAGATGGAAAAGCTTGAGGAGGTTGCAAAGTTTACGGAAGACTATCTTAAGAAATACTGCTCGGGACTTGAGAAAAAAAGGGAAAACACCAAGTTTTTGTTTTTCTGTCATAATTACCTGATAGGTTCTGTTGTTCTCCTTGGTGACGAAAAACTTGCCGCGACGGTTTACTCCCCCAAAATAGGGGACGAAATTCTGAGAAATTTCCTCAAACAGATAAAGGAAAAGTTCAAGAGTAAAGTTATAGAACAGGGAATAAAGATGTCGGGAGCACTGAACGAAAACTTTTATTACGCTTACAACTGGATTAGCCTATGATTTTTTCTTAACATCTTCCCATGCTTCCTTTAAATCCCTTAGAATTTGTAAGATTTTTACAAGCTCTTCTTTTTGTTTGTCTACTTTTACAAGAGTGTGAAGAATTATTCCGTATATAGTGTCGAGGTTTTTTGCTATATCACCGCCTTTTTCAAAATCAAGAAAGGACTTCAGGGCACTGACTATATCGTAAACCCTGTCTATGTTTTCTATAAACTCCTTCTTCTTCTCAAAGTTATTCTGCTCATCGTAAAGCTCAATTGCCTTTTCCATACACTCTATAGCTTTTTCATATAAGAGGATAATCTGCTCAATCGGTGAGGCTGTTTCTACCATATTCTGAAAATAAGCCTCCGCAACATTTCTCATTTTTTATTACCTCCGCTTATTTCCGAGAGGCTGACGATAAACTGTTTTAACCTCTCTCTTATATCATTCGCATAATTCATAAAGCTCTCAAGCCGGGAAAACTGTCTCTTTAATATTTCTTCCTCCCTTGCAAGCCTTTCAGAAAGAAACTTTATTCTTTCGTCTATTCTCTCAACCCTATCCCGAAGAAATTCCGAGAAATCCTTAAATGAGTCCGCACTTACCTTTAAAACCCCCGTGGCAGTATTTATAAATTCCTCCATCTTGAGCTTAAAAGTATCGGGATTTTCCTTTATAATCTTTTCCAAGTTTCCGGACAGGGATATACTTCCGTCATCCTTATACTCTATAATTCCCAGCTCAATAAGGGGGTTTAGGGCTTCTGATAGCTCATACTTTAAATTCATTATTGTATTTTCTCCCTTAAAGGGTGCGTTTTCTCCCAAAGTTAGGCTTTTTACATTGCTTACGAGCTCGTTATAGGACTTTACAAATTTACTCAAAAAGTCCCTTATACTTCCGAAATCTTGCTTTATCTCAACCTTTGAGCTTCCTGTATCCTTTACCGTTATATCAATTCCCGTTATCACATTTTTGAATGTATTTCCTGCATTTTCTATAATGTTCCCGTTCCCAATTCTTATTTTTGCATTCTGGGCTTTTTGTATGAGAACGTTACTTCCAAACTGGTAAGGAAGGCTTCCGAGAAGATGGATAACCTTTGTTGAGAGGTCATCAGCTGTTTCAACGGTTGAGTTTTCGGGAGACGTTTCGGAGAGCATAAGCTTATACTTATTTCCGTCATAGTAAATTGAAGCCTTTACAAAGGATTGGGCTTCGTTTATTTTGTTTACAATATCCTGAAGTGTATCCGTTGAGTTGTAATTAATGGTGAATTCCTCATACTCCGTATCGGTTTTGTAATACCTTAGGGTAAAACTTCCGCTTGAACCTATTTGTTCATCAAGGGAGTTAAATCCCGTATCGTAAACGAGTATCTCAACACTTGCGGTATTAAGAACGTTTACCTCAAAGTTTATTTCGGGAGCTTCCTTTTTTACGGAAACCGAAAGAACATCCCCGTTTGATACATGTGCTCTTTTTGAAAAGAAAGCATCATCAAGGTTAAAGTTTTCAATAAGACTCTTTAAATCATTTAATTTCTTTGAAAATTCCGAAATTAGCTGAATTTTTTGATTTATTATCTGTTTCTCTTGGTTTAGCCTTTGTATAGGAATGCTCCTTACTGCTATAATCTGGTCAAGCATAGCACCCCAGTCGTAAGCACCGCTGAAACCCGGTAAGTATATTTCTCCCGCCATAATTACACCCTCTCGTTTAGTAAGACACCCAGCATCTGGTCTATTCTTTTCATAAGCTCAAGAATATACTCGGGGGGAATTTGTCTTATAACTTTGTTGGTATCTCTCTCTATAATTTTTACGACGGGCATATCAAGTTCCTTGTCTATTTCTATCTTCAGGTATTTGTTGAGATAGTCAAGTTTTCTCTTAATCTCTTCTATGATTTTCTGGATTTCTTCATTATTGATTTCCTGAGTTCTTTGCACCTCTCTTTTTACCTCTTCCCTGAATTTTCTGAGATTTTTGGAACTTTCCCGAAGTATGTTCTGCTGAACTTCCTTTAAGAAGTTCCAATCAAAGGAACCATCCCCCCTTTCAATCCGCATAGCTAAAGACCTCATTTAAAAGAAAGAAAAAAGGAAAAAGCTATTACCTGAGAAGCTGGAGAACAAGCTGAGATAGAGCGTTAGCCTGTGCAAGCATTGCAATACCGGACTGCATTCTTATTTGATACTTGGTAAAGTTCGTCATTTCTTGAGCAAAATCCACATTTCTTATGATACTTTCCGCGTTATCCGTATTGTCTTTCGCCACAGCTTGCGCGTCGTATATAGCTTGAAGATTAATGATTGTGGAACCTATTTGGGAACGTATGGTATC
>CAYRMG010000054.1:0-7626 GCA_964425585.1 uncultured Aquifex sp.
CAAACAAAATGATTTAAATCATAATTACTGTATTTAAAATGGCGTTTTAAAAGGCTTTCCACTTGTAAATTCATTAAACAGCCTTTATATTTTAATTCACAAAACCTTTTTGGAGGAAGAGGTAATGTATTACGTTGCCCAGGTTATTCGTGATGAGTGTTCAAAATACAACTGCAAGCAGTGCACCCTCTTCTGTCCCGAGCCAAATACTCTGATGTATACCGATGAAGGCCATCACGCTTACGTTAATACTTTAAGATGTAAAGGTTGTGCTTTATGCGTTTACGTTTGTTCCGACCTTTTGAAACGTGATTCTATTGAAATGGTTTATGCAGAAAACAGAGACGTTGCCGGAGTAAGGTAAGGAGGTAAAGTATGGCGAAGTTAGGTCCTTCCGGATATTCGCCCTATCCCGTTGCCGTTACTGAAGGAGTTTTAACGCCTCCTCCCGGAAAGGCTTTAATGTTCAATGAAATAGTTGATGAAGAAATAGCAATGAGGGAAGCCGCAAAAGCTATGCTCACAAGGGAAAACCCCACCATATTCCCGGGCCCTCAGGTTCTCTATGCATGGAATGAGGAGGCAAAGAAAAAGGCAAAGCTTGTAAGGAAAATGGCGGAAGTCCTCGGAGCGAAAATCATTCCGATGTATGACTACAGACCGAAGTATCCGAAAATTGACCCCGAGAAGGAGATAAATCCTAACCACCCCAACTTAACCATATGGCATAACAAGATAAAGGCTTGTATATTCATAGGTGTTCATTGCCACTATGCAAATGTTGCACTCAAAATAATAAGGGCAGAAACCGATTGCTTCACAATAGCGATGTGCAGTATGGCGGGACACGAAGATGCAATGATAACGCTGAGAGACCAACATTCCGAAGACCTTGAAAAGTTTATAAGAATAGCAGAAGAGGTTAAAAGAGAGCTCGGCAAATGAGGTTTAGCTCATATTTCCATCGGAGGATTGGAGCTTAAATTTAAGGAAAAGTTTTAAAAAAGGAGGTGTATTATGGCTGAGCAGGTAAAGACCGAGAAGGTCAGATACAATAGAATGGGGCAACGTATAGTATCCCCCGATTACCTTCTTTTTGAAGCACCCAGAACCAAACACTTCATTACCGGTTCCGAGGCTGTAAAAGAAGCGGCAAAGAGGGCTAGCGTTGACGCCTCAATTTCCTATCCCATAACTCCCCAATCCGAAGCTGCACACATGCTCGGAGAGCTGTGGAGGGAAGGGTATATAGGCGTATACTTCAGAGGTGAGTCCGAGTTCGGGGTTATGTCTGAAGTTGCCGGATGTGCAATGGCGGGAGCAAGGACGATAACTACGACATCAGGACCGGGAACGCTCAGAGCTATGGAACTTTTCCCGATGTGGGCAGGGTCAAGACTTCCTATACAACTCGTTCTTATGGCAAGGGGAATAAACTCACCCCTTTCTATACAACCCGACAACCTTGAAATGTATTTCCTTCTTGACACCGGATGTATGATTTGGCATGCCGAAACCGCGCAAGAACTCTTTGATATGATAATTGCCGGATTTGTAGTAGCGGAACAACCCGATGTTCACGTTCCCATAATTACCGCTATAGACGGATTCTTTATATCCCATACAAGGGAAGCCGTTTATCTTCCCCCCGAAGATATAGCATTACCTCCCTATGACCCCTACAAGGCACCCATGCCTCCCATAGATATGGAAATGCCTCCCGGAAGGTTTATGAGGGACCCCTTTGTAATGAAATCAAATTACATTTCTTACGCTACTCACGCAAGCTGGCAGTTTGAAGTAAGGGCGGCCATAGAAAGGTCAAGGCCCTACGCAAAGCACTATTTAAGGGGTCTTGTAGAACACTTCGGTGATCCCGATGGAGAAATTCTCTTTATAGCAAGCGGAACCGCTGCAGCACAAGCTAAAGAAGCAACCCAAATACTTATCCACGAAGAAGGAATAAAAGCAAGGGTTCTAAGGATAAAGACAATAAGACCCTTCCCCACGGAAGAAGTAAGAGAAGCTGTAAAGGGAGCTAAATACATCTTCATACCGGAGTTTAACGTTGTTGGATGGCTTGAAAGGGAAGTCAAGAGAGCACTTTACGGACATACGGATATTCCCATATTCGGAACACCCAGGGTAGGCGGTGGTATGACAATGCCTCCTGAGTTCATCGTTCAAGAAGTTCTTAGACTTATTGGTAAGGAGGTGAAACATGTCGGTTAAGATATTTAAGATTAATGAAGATTTAAAAGAGTTTATGCCTCAGGAAATCATTGACCTTGAAGAGAAGGCTACTTGGGGCAACCCTAAAAGGGGAGTTATGGACCTTCCCTACTCAAAGGAGCTAATTGAAGAACACTCCCTCTGTGCGGGATGTCCCGAATCCGCCGCATTCAGGTATATCCTTGCTTCACTACCCAATCCCGAAGATACGGTAATTGTTAACTCAACGGGATGCACATCGCTCGTATTTCCCCACATAGCTCTTCATACGGTTCATCCGCTATTCGGAAATCAGAACTCCGTTGCTTCCGGAATAAAGAGAGTTCTTGAGTGGAGATTCCCCGATAAGGTTAAGGACGTTGTAGTAATAGCAGGGGACGGTGCAACGATAGATATAGGTCTTGACTGCACACTGCAGTCCTTCTTCAGACAGGAAAAGATAACCACAATCTGCTTTGATAATGAGGTATACGCTAACACGGGTGGACAGGATAGCGGAGCAACTCCGAGGGGCATGGAGTTTAAGATGGCACCCGGCGGAAAGCAGTGGGATAAGGTTCCCATGTGGCAACTCGCAATAGACTCGGGTTGTCATTACGTAGCAAGGCTTACCGTTTCTTCACCGAAGAAGGTTGAACAGGTAGTTAAAAAGGCCATATACGTGGCAAGGGAAGTCGGACCCACCTATATACACCTCTACACACCCTGCATACTTGAGATAGGACTTAACTCTGACCAGGGTCTTTGGGAGATGAGACAAAGGGACAAGGAAAGGTTTAAGTTCTTTGAATACATGACCGATGAAGCTAAGGAAGTTATAGAAAGGAAGAAAAAGGAGGGGCTGTTATGAGCCAACCCGTAAGGAGAAGAATTAACGTTAGAATGCCCGCTATAGGCGGGCAGGGTGCGGTTTCCGCCGCCCATATTATGGCTACCGCGGCTGACCACGCGGGTTATTATGCCGTTTCAAATCCCTTCTACGGTGCTGAAAAGAGAATGGCACCGTCGGAAAGTTATGTAAGAATAGGTATAGAACCTATATACGACAGGGGAGAAGTTGTTTATCCCGACGTTATAATGGTTTTCCACTCACAGGTCATAACGATGGGTAAATCCTACACGATGCCCTTCTACTCGGGTATAAAGAAGGATGGTCTTATAATAATAAATGCTGAAGAAGACCTTCTTTCGGAAGAAGACAAAGCCTTCCTTGAGGAAAGAAATGTAAAGATATTCAACTTCTCCGCCACGAAGTTCGCGGTAGAAATTGCCGGAACGGAACTTGCCACTAACATGGCTATGATTGGTGCTTTCTTCGGAATTACCCAAATTGTCGGAATGGAATCCATAGAAGAGGGTATAAAGGCAAGGTTCCTTAAAAAGTTCGTAGCATCAGGTGGAACTGCATCCCTTGACTCAGCAATAGAAAGGAAGTTCAAGAAAAAGCTGGAACTTATAGAAAAGAATATCGCTACTGCAAGAGCGGCTTATGAGTTTGCAAATCAATGGGCTAAGGAACAGGGTATAGAGCCCTGGCTTCCCAAACCCGAGGTTGCTCTACAGCAGGCTTAAACCCTCTTTTTTTTCTTCTACTCTTTTAATCCGAGATAACGAAAAAGTTCGGGAGATGCACCTTCTATTACTTTTCCCTCTTTCGGAATTATATTTAAGGGAACAGCTCTCAGACCTATCAGGTCAGCAGCTTTGAGGTGATACTTGAGTTTTTCGCATCTTTCAGGATTTATTTTTTTTCCGTCAAGTTTTCCGCTCAGGACTTCATCAAGGCTTTTTTGAGGATTTTCAGAACAGACTATATAATAGGCTTTCTTTAAATTCTCTTCTCCCCAGTCTTTGAAAGGTATTACGAAAACGTAAATCTTTAGTCTATCAAGATATTTTCTCAACTCACTCCACTCATTCCTGCAATGGGGACAATCAGGATTTACAAAAATTATTAACTCTTTCTTACCGTTTCCTACAACTACAGCCTTATCAAGGGGAAGCTCCCTTACCTGTTCCTTTATAAACTCTTCATAAAGGGATGCAAATGCATACAGAATTAAAATTGTCAGGAAACCAAAGAGCCTGAGCATATTTCTTTTATTTTATTCTTAACTTCTTCTATTATCCAGTCCGGAGTTGAGGCACCTGCGGATATTCCCACCTTCTTTACATTCCTGAACCACTCGGGAGAAAGTTCTTCCGCAGTTTCTACGTGATATGTTCTCGGGTTTAGCTCCTTCGCTATCTGGTATAGCCTTCTCGTGTTCCCGCTATTCTTTCCTCCTATTATTATCATTACGTCAACTTCCGGAGCCAGTTTTTTGACACTTTCCTGCCTAAGGGATGTAGCATTGCATATGGTGTTTATAACTTTTAGTTCCTTAACCCATAAGGCTATTTCACCTACAACCTCTTTAAAGAATTCCTCATTCTGCGTTGTTTGTGCTACTATTCCGACTTTTTCGTATTTCAATGCTTCTTTTATATCCTCAATCGTTTCAACAACAATTCCCTTTCCGTTGCATGCTCTTAGGTATCCGAGCGTTCCTATAACTTCTGGGTGGTTTTTCTCTCCAACAAGGACAACAAAATAACCTTCTTTCGTGAGCTGACAAACAGCCTCATGAACGGCCTTGACGTAAGGGCACGTAGCATCTATTACCCTGAGACCTTTTCGTTTTAGTTCTTCCTCCTTTTCAGGGGGTATCCCGTGGGAACGAATTATTACTGTATCCCCTTTATGAAACTCATTACCGTTCCCCGGAAATACACCGAGTTTTTTTAATCTATCGACCTCCTGGGGATTGTGGATAATTGGGCCTAACGTGTAAACCTTTCCTTCCGCTTCCTTTAAACTTTCTTCGGCTAACTTGACCGCCCTTTTTACGCCGAAACAAAATCCTGCGTGTTCCGCTATCAGTATTTCAACCATGCTAAAAGCATATAAATCTATAACGGAAGTGTCAATGAGAAAAGTCGTAACTAAATTTAAAGAAAAGAGGGAGGTGTTTTATGATAAAAGAAGTAATAATTGAGAAAATAGTAGACAAGCTTAACGAAGGATATTCGGAAAAAATAGGTGTTGAGCTTCCGAATGGAAAAAAGATACCGGAGGAAGAGGTTAAACATCTCGTTCGCTTTAAAACTTGGGAAGCTCTAAACTACACTCTCAAGGACCCTGAAATGGGTTTCGGGGAAAGTTATATGAACGGAGATATAGAGGTTGAAGGGAGCCTTGAGGAGGTTATAAAGAGGGGAATGGGATTGTTCAGGGATACAAAAAGGGGAGAGAAACTTATGGGTATTATCAGACACATCCCCCTTTTCAGAACCTACAGGGATGAGAAAAATGTTCGGCATCATTACGACCTCGGAAATGACTTCTATAGGCTCTGGCTTGACGAAAGTATGACCTACTCATGTGCGTTCTTTGAAAATCCCGAGATGAGCATAGAGGAGGCACAGAGCTTAAAGAGAAGGATAATTTTTGAAAAGCTTCGTTTGAAAGAGGGGGACAGGCTACTTGATATAGGGTGCGGATGGGGTTCAATAATCCTTGAAGCTGCCGAACTTTACGGGGTAAATGCGGTAGGTATAACGCTATCGGAGAATCAGTATGAGTATGTGAGGGAAAAGATAAGGGAAAAAGGTCTGGAAGATAAGGTTGAAGTCTATAAGCTCCATTACAAAGATTTACCGAAACTGGGAAAGAAATTTAATAAGGTTGTTTCGGTAGGTATGTTTGAACACGTGGGAAGGGAAAACTATAGATTGTTTTTTGAAACCGTTTACAGGATTATGGAGGAAAAGGGGCTTTTCCTACTTCACACAATAGGGAAGTTCCATCCCGATACCCAAAGCAGGTGGATAAGAAAGTATATATTTCCCGGGGGATATTTACCTTCTATATCGGAAATTGAGGAAAGTTTAAGAGGTCTTGATTTTTACCTTATTGATTTGGACAACTGGAGGATGCATTACTACTGGACCCTGCAAAAGTGGAAAGAAAGATTTTTGAAAAACGTTGATAAGGTTAGAAAAATGTTTGATGAACGCTTTGTAAGGATGTGGGAGTTGTATCTTACTTCCGCGGCTGTATCCTTTCTCATAGGGTCAAACTACGTTTTTCAGATACTTCTTTCAAAGGGTGTTAAAAACGATTATCCCGTAATAGAGAGGAAGTTTATGGAAAGCTTTTCAAAAGAGCCTGTTTTTTAGAGGAGAATAACTTTTTCTGTGTATCTCGGTTATCCTTCCTTCTTTAATTAATTTCATATGTTTTTTTGTAGGATATCCCTTGTTTGAAATGAAATCAAACTCGGGGTATATCCTGTGGTATATCTCCATAATTTTATCCCTTATGACTTTTGCAACTATTGAAGCACAAGCACAAGAAAGACTTTTTTCATCTCCTTTTACAAGGGGTATACAGTTAACTCCTTCAAGGTTTACGTAATCCGTTATAACCACATCATAATGGTGTTTTAAATCCTCCAGAGCTCTCTTCATTGCCAGCTTTGTTGCCCGAAGAATATTTATCCTATCTATAACTACGCTGTCAACAACAGCTGTTCCTATTGCAATAGCTTTATTTTTTATCTCCTCGTAGGCTTTCTCTCTTTCCTCCTTTGTGAGTTTTTTTGAATCTCCACTTATGAAAGGTTCGGTAAAGGGAGGAAGTATTACCGCAGCGGCAACAACGGGTCCCGCAAGAGGCCCCCTACCCGCTTCATCAACTCCTGCAACGGTAAGACCTTTTTCCCATAACTTTAGTTCGTAATCAAGCATTTTCCTGCTTTTCCTGATTCTTCTCTTCCTCTTCCCTTTGTTTTCTTGCCTCTTCTTTTCTTTTCTGCATTGCTTCGTATTCCCAGGACTTAATCTCTTTAATCTTTCTTTCCGCTGTTTTACCTTTAAGCTCTCTCAGGAAGTAGAGTTTTGCCCTTCTAACTTTACCTATCTTTACTACCTCTATCTTCTCTATGTTGGGGCTATAGTAGGGAAAGGTTCTTTCTATTCCGACTCCGAACGATTCCCTTCTTACCGTAAAGGTTTTTCCCGCACCGCTCCCTCTGATACGGATAACAACACCCTCAAAGGGTTGAATTCTTTCCCTATCCCCTTCCTTTATCTTGTAATAAACCCTTACGGTATAACCTACCCTGAAATCGGGATACTCCTTTTTCGGAAGGTATTTCTTTTCAATCTTACGAAGTAGCTCACTGCTCATCTCTCTCCTCCATCGGGGATTTGGAACTTAAATTATAACATTTATATAAATAGCGGTAAATCCTTCAATTTTGCATTTTCATATGGATAAATAAGCCTCAAGAATATGAGGGAAGTAATGTATGCGTCATCAAGGGCGTTATGTCTTCCTTTTAAATCTAT
>CAYRMG010000055.1:0-6960 GCA_964425585.1 uncultured Aquifex sp.
CTCCTTGTTCTTAATCTTTGCCTTTATCCATTTGAGAAAATCTTCTAACTTCATGCTTCCGAGGTTTCTTTCCTTCTTTGTTCTCACGGATACCGTTTCGCTTTCCGCCTCTCTGTCTCCCACGACAAGTATAACCGGGATTTTTTTCAGCTCTGCCTCCCTGATTTTTGCGTTCATTCTCTCTTCCCTGAAATCCGCTTCCGCCCTTATACCGTTTTCCTTCAGGTATTCAAGAACTTTCTTTGCATACTCGTGATGACGATCCGCTATCGGAACAATCATAACCTGTGTGGGCGATAGCCAAATCGGAAGAAGACCCGCATAATGCTCAAGAAGTATTCCCGTAAATCGTTCTATTGAACCAAGCAGTGCCCTGTGAATCATATATGGTCTATGCTTCTTATTATCGGGACCTACGTAAGTCATATCAAACCTTTCGGGAAGGTTGAAGTCAAATTGTATAGTTGAAAGTTGCCAGAATCTTCCTATGGCATCCTTTACTTTAATGTCTATCTTAGGGCCGTAGAATGCTCCTCCTCCCTCATCAACTTCGTAGGTGTATCCGAGGTCTTCTATCGCTTTTTTAAGAGCATTTTGGGAAACTTCCCACTGTTCGTCCGAGCCTATTGAGTATTCAGGTCTGGTAGAGAGAAATATCTTGAACTCATTAAATCCAAAGTCTTTCAGCGTGCTGAGTGCAAAGTCCAAGGTTTCCCTTATAACATCGTTCACCTGCTCGGGAGTGCATATTATATGGGCATCATCTTGGGTAAATCCCCTAACCCTTAAAAGTCCGTGGAGAACACCAGACAGTTCATACCTGTAAACTGTTCCGAGCTCGAAGAGCTTTAAAGGAAGCTCCTTATAACTTCTTATCCTACTTTTGTATATAGCTATGTGAAAGGGACAGTTCATCGGCTTTACGTAGTATTCTTCTTCGTCTATCTTCATAGCAGGGAACATGTTCTGTTTATAACACTCCAGGTGTCCGCTCGTTTCCCATAGCTTTGATTTTCCTACATGAGGTGTGTAAACAAGCTGGTATCCCCTCTTTAGGTGTTCCTCCCTCAGGTAATCCTCAAGAACCTTTCTGTATATCGCTCCCCTCGGAAGCCACAGAATAAGCCCCGCTCCTACGTTCTCGTCTATGGTGAAAAACTCAAGTTCCTTACCGAGCCTTCTGTGGTCTCTCTTTTTAACCTCTTCGTAGAACTTTAATCTTTCCTTGAGCTCTTTATCGCTCCAGAATGCAAGTCCGTATATACGTGTAAGCTGTGGCTGGTCACTTCTCCCTTTCCAGTAAGCTCCCGATATTGAGGTTAACTTAAAAACTCCCGCTTTGCCCGTTGAGGGAAGGTGCGGGCCCTTACAAAGGTCTATGAAGTCTCCCTGTTCGTAAACCGATATTATCTCGTCCTCAGGAATATTCTTTATTATGTCTATCTTGTATTTCTCCTTTAACTCTTCAAAGAGTTTTATGGCCTCTTCACGGGAAAGTTCCTTCCTCAGAATAGGATAATCTCTCTCTATAATTTCCTTCATCTTTTTCTCTATCTTCGGAAGGTCTTCCTCCGTTATTTTATGTCCCTCAACCTCAACGTCGTAGTAGAACCCTTCCTCAGTTGTTGGACCAACTCCGAGGTGAACCTTTTTAGCTCCGTAAAGTTCCTTTAAAGCCTGTGCCATTATGTGAGCAAGGGAGTGCCTCATTATCTCAAGACTTTCCTTACTTCCTTTGTAAACGGGCTTTATCTCTCCCGACTCCCTTACGGGTGTTTGGAGGTCTATTATCTTTCCATTTATAACTCCGCCGAGGGCATCCTTTATTCCCGCAATCTCAAATATCTTTCCGAGAGGCGTTCCTTTTTCCACTTCGTATTCCTTTCCCTTTACAACCACCTTAATCTTTTCCATAGTTAAATAAGATATTAGAAAAAGGATGTTTAAGTATGTTTTAGGTATAAATCTGCTTATTGCTGTTTTAAGGATTTTCTATATTCTTTTTTATCCCATAGACCTTTCGCCCGAGGAAGCCCAATACTGGGATTGGTCAAGACATCTTGACCTGAGCTATTACTCAAAACCTCCTATGGTAGCATATATTAACTTCTTATCAACCGCCATACTCGGAAATACTGAAATAGGTGTAAGAATTAACGCGGTAATCCTTTCCTTTCTCCTCTCCCTTATAACCTATAAATTCGTTAAAGAACTTTACGATGAAAAAACCGCCTTTTTATCCTCAGTTTTACCGAACATACTGCTCGGATTTTCTGTAAACTCCATTCTCTTTACAACTGATTCCCCTCTCATATTCTTTTGGGCTTTGTCCCTTGTGTTCCTTTATAAAGCCGTTGAAGAAAACCGTTTAATACTCTGGATTTTAACAGGATTTTTCGGAGGACTTGCATTCTTAAGCAAGTATAGTGCACTTTTTCTTCTCCCTCTCGGTTTTCTATACGTATTCCTTGTAAAAAGACCTCTTCTTAAGAACATAAAGGTTTACATCTCTCTCATAGTTGCTTTTTTTATTGCACTTCCCGTCCTTATATGGAATGTAGAGCATAATTTTATATCTTTTAGGCACGTATCAAGTCTGGCCAATAAAAATAGCTCCTTTCCGAATATACACGCATTTTTAGAGTTTATAGGCGGTCAGGTTTTAATCCTTTCCGTAATTCCGTTCTTTTTTATACTTTACGGATGGTTTAAAACATTTCTTTCCGGAGATAAGAGGGAAATTTTCTTAACGGTTTTTTCTTTCCCCATATTTGTATTTTTTCTTGTTCTTTCTTTGAAGAAAAGGGTTTACGCAAACTGGCCTGATTTCGGTTATTATACAGGGGTAATTTTATTCTCACGATACTTCCTGCATTCTCCCGTATATCTTAAGGTTACGACCATTTTTCTCGGTTTGTTCCTCACAACGCTTATCCACTTCACTCCTCTTTTAGACCTTATGGGTATCGGGAAACTTCTTCCTCCTAAAAATGACCCTACAAAGTTTCTCGTAGGTTGGGAAAAACTCGGAAAAGAGGTAAGCAAGTATTACAACAAGGAAAACTTTATACTTTCAAGCGCTTATCAAATTTCCGCGGAGCTTGCTTTTTACGTTAAGGGAAATCCGAGAACGTATGTTTATCATATAAACAGATATACCCAGTATTATCTCTGGAGGAAGGGCTTAAGTAAGTATAAGGGTAAAGATGCATTGTTCGTTAGCTACGGGGGTGTTCCGAAAGGGCTAATGAAGAGTTTCGTAGAAAAGAAGTTTATAAAAAGAGTTGATATTTTCTGGAGGGGAGAAAGGGTGAGAAGCTTTTATATATACTTACTGAAAGGATTTAAGGGGAAGCTTTATGAAAATCCCGAGGGATATTAATAAACTGATTAGTTATATCCTCAGCTTATACATCGCGGGATTTTTTCTTTATAACCTGCTCCCCTTTTCATACTTTGAGATATACGTGGAGCCGAAAGAGAACTTAGCCCCTAAGCCCTTTGTGAAAAAGTATTACTATCTGTTGGGTCTTAAATCTAATTACCAGCCGAGCGAAGATAAAACTTATTTTTTCAAATCTAAAGGGATTAATTTCATTTTCGGTTTTTTCCCTTTTCAAGATGACAATTTTTTTAGAAATTTTACAAAAGCCCCCGAGTGCAATCTTGTGTTTACTTCGGAAATAAATGCATTAATAAAATTGGCAAACTTTATATTTGAATACATTCCTAAAAAAATTTTCAGAAGTGAATTTTATTCCTACGCTACTTTTATTAATACCGATAAAAATAAATGCAATGTTCTGGTTACGGACATTTATATTCCGAAGTATTTTATAGATTTTTACATAGATACTTCAAGGAATATGACTTATACAAGACATTTTAAAAGTATAGACTTAAGCAAAAATCTGATAATTAACGTAAGTAAAAAAGTTGATGTTTACGGTTTTTCCCCGAAAAGCTTTTATTTCCCCGATGAGTCAACCGTTTATCCGTTTAAGCTTTTTGTGAGGAGTAATGAGGAAAAGGTTTTAATAATTGTATACAGGAACGGACAGGTTTACAGGGTTTACGATACCGACAGAATAGTAATAAGAATCAACAGGGAAGGTGTGTATGCGGTTGAGGTTTACAGATATAAGCTCAGGTGGAAAGGTTATTATTTTGGTCTCAGACTTGTAGCATTTTCTTCTCCCATAACTCTTTTATACTGAATTAGAATGAAAGTTGTGAGGGCATTTGTAGGGTTTTTCACGAGCAAAACCATACACGAGGTTTCCGAGAAAATTAGAGAAGAGGCAAACCTTAAAGTTATAGGGAAGTGGGTAGAACCCCAAAATCTCCACATGACGCTTCAATTTCTCGGGGATATAACCGAACAGCAGGCCATAGATGTGATAAGAAATCTTCAGGAAATCTCAAAAAGATTTATTCCTTTTAAGGTAAAGTATAAGGGGCTCGGCGTTTTTCCGAGTGCAGGTAATCCTAACGTTTTATGGATAGGTGTATCGGAAGGTGCAAACAGGCTGAAAAATTTAGCGAATGAAGTTCAAAAGAGGAACGCAAGAAGGGGAATTATCCCGAAGAAGAGTAAGAATTTTGTTCCCCACGTTACCATATGCCGTATAAAGAAGGTTGATAAAAAGTTCTTGAATTACATGTTAAAGAAATACAAAACGGTTGAGTTCGGAGAGGATGAGGTGAATAAAATAGCCTTAATCTCAAGCACGCTCACAAGCGTAGGGCCTATATACTCGGTGGTTGAGGAGTTTTACCTGGGAGGGTAAGAATGCTTACATACAAAGATGCGGGTGTTGATATAGACAAAGCTAACGAGTTTGTTAGATTCATAAAAGAAAAGGTAAAGAAGGAATTTAATCTGTCAGATTTCGGGGGTTTTGCAAGCGGTATCCCCTTAAAGGGATATAAAAATCCCGTGATATTTACAACAACGGACGGAGTGGGAACCAAACTTATGATTGCTCAAGCAATTGATAAACACGACACTGTGGGTATAGACCTTGTGGCGATGAATGTAAACGACCTAATAACCACGGGTGCGGAACCATTCCTTTTCCTTGATTACATAGCCACGGGAAAGCTTGACCTGAGGGTTATGAAGGAAATAATGGAAGGGATAATAAAGGGATGTAAGGAGGGAGAGGTTATACTTGCAGGCGGTGAAACTGCGGAAATGCCGGACTTTTATCCCGAGGGTGTTTACGACCTTGCGGGTTTTTGCATAGGTGTGTGTGAGAAAGAAGACGTAATAGATACAGGCGGTATAAAAAGCGGAGATGTTCTCATAGGATTGAAATCCTCGGGATTTCACAGTAACGGATACTCCCTTGTAAGAAAGGTTCTTCAACTCAAAGGTATAAAGTATACCGATTTCCTTGAAGATTTCGGGAAGACCGTCGGTGAGGTTCTTTTAATCCCTACAAAGATTTACGTAAAGGAAGTAAGGGAAATTAAGAAACACGCAAAGCTAAAAGGAATAGCCCACATAACGGGGGGAGGAATTCCCGAGAACTTAATAAGAATTCTTCCCGAAAATGTTAAAGCGGTTATCTATAAAAAGAATATTCCCGAAAATCCATTATTTGGTTGGATTCAAAAACTCGGAAACATAGATGAAAGAGAGATGTTCAGAACCTTTAACATGGGTGTAGGAATGATACTGGTTGTAGATGAAAAGGATGGGGATAAGATATTACATCTTTCCGAGGATGCCTTTTACCTCGGCGAAATTAGAGAAGGAACAAAGGCGGTTGAAATTCTGTAATTCATTTTTCTGTTTTCCCTTTTACCTTTAAGGTAGAAGTATGCGTATATCATAACGAGAATAAAAAATATCATCGTCATTATTCTTACCCACCTCTTTAGCCTTGCATACTTAAACTGGTCGGACATAAGGATTATTTTAGTTTGAAAAATCTAATAGAATAGTGTTCATGCTCAGTATGACTGGTTTCGGAAAAGGGGAAGCCGAAAGCACAAACTGGAAAGTTACCGTAATGATTCGCTCCCTTAACGGAAAAGGTCTTGATATATCCCTAAGGATGCCCTCCTTCCTGGTTCCCCTAGACCTTGAACTTAGAAACGTAATAAAAGGCAGGCTGAGAAGAGGGAGTGTTACCGCTTTTGTAGATGTTGAACAAAAAACCGTAAAACCTCCCGTTGATTTGGAAAAACTGAAAGCAAACGTTGAAATGCTCAAAGAACTAACAAAGGAACTTAATTTGTTCCCTACAGATGATAGTCTGCTGAACTACGCCTGGAGATACTCAGAAAAAACGGAAGTTGAAGTTGACGAAGAGCTAAGAAATGTAGTAATTGATGCATTAAAAAAAGCCCTTGACGAACTTGTTGAATCAAGAAAAAAAGAAGGTGAAATCTTAAAAAGGGACTTTGAAGAAAGAATTAAGAAAATAGAGGAAATTGTTGAAAAAATAGAAAGGGAAAAGGAAAAGATAAGGGAAAAGATTAAAGAAAGGGTTCTTGAAAGAGCTAAGGAGCTAAATCTTCCCGATGAACACCCCACCGTTTTGAACGAGCTTATGTTTCTTCTTGAAAAATATGACGTAAACGAGGAAGTAAAAAGGCTTAAAGCTCACATTGAAAGATTTAAGGAGCTCTTAAACAAAGAGGGAGAGGTCGGGCGGAAAATAGAATTCCTGGCTCAGGAGATGCACAGGGAGATAACGACCCTGGGAAATAAGATACCCGACCTCTCAGACTACACGGTGGAGGTGAAAGGGGAGATAGATAAAATAAAACAACAAGCGGCAAACGTGGAATAATCAAAAAACATACCTGAACTGGAAGGTTATCGCATCGTTGTCTATCTCATTTCTCTCTTCATCTATTTTTTGATATTCAAAGGTGAAGCCCATTAGCTTAGCCTTTGTATACCATACATTTATCCCGATGGAGGTAACTCCTATTCTTCCGAGG
>CAYRMG010000056.1:0-6564 GCA_964425585.1 uncultured Aquifex sp.
AGCCTTATTCCGTTGTATTCGGTATCCTGTGCTATCTTTTGTATGGCATCTCTCAGGTTTTCTATATCTCTTTGGAGGGCAGCTCTTGCATTTGGGTCGTTAATATCGTTTGCCGCACTTACAGCTTTTTGATACATGGTTTTTAACTTATCGTAGATTTGTGCAACTCCACCTTCGGCTATCTGGAGGGCGGATATGGCAAACTGAATATTTCTATTACCCTGTTCAAGCCCAGCCGAGACAAGAGAAAGCTGATCCGCTATGAAAAGTCCCGAGGCATCATCAGCTGCGGACAGTATCCTCAGACCGGTTGATAATCTTAGCAAGGATTTGTTCATAAGTCTTTCATTTTGTTTTAAACTGGTATAAGTAACGGCTGCTTCATAATTGTAATTAATTCTCGTTGCCATCTTCTTACCTCCCTTTGAGTTCTTCCTATTTTTTTATATCGGCGATAGAAGGAAAAATTTTAGAGAGGGAAGGGAAAAAGGTTAGGTGAGATACTCTTTGAAGAATTCTACGGTTAAGTTCCAGGCGTCCTGTGCCCTGCAAGGGTCGTAAACATCTTCTCTTTTTTCATTTAGAAATGCGTGGGTAACCCCCGAGTAGATTTTTATCTTTACATCAACACCGTTCTTCCATACCTTCTTTGCTATATCTATAACCTCGTCGTTATTAACAAATTCATCTTTTTCCGCAAGTATAAAGAATATGGGAATCTTTATATTTTCAGAATCTATTTTCGTTAGCTGGGGAAGTCCGTAAAAAGGAACGCTTGCATCTATCAGCTGCGGGAACTTTCCTGCGAAATACATTGAGAGCGTCCCTCCGCAACAAAATCCCGTTACACCGATTTTTTTGGGAGATGTATATCTGCATTCTTTTAGAAATTCAACGGATGCCTTAAAAATAGCATCTACTTTATCCATCCTGTTTTCAAACATATCCGTCATAAGTTTCCCTGCATCATCGGGGTTATCCGCATACTTTCCTTCGTAAAAGTCCGGTGCAAAGGCTACAAAACCTTCTTGGGCAAATCTGTCACAAATTTCCTTTATATTGGAAAGAGGACTTTCAAGACCCCACCACTCGTGAATTACTATTACGCCGGGTCCGCCCCATTTCGGCGTAGCTATATAGCCTTTTACCTTAACACCGTTTTTTTCAAACTCTACCATTTGTCCCATTCTAACCACCTCCTTGTTAATCTTCTATAATTAAATTTTCTCACTATCACAATAATTTGATAAAAGGAAAATCTCCATTAATTCAACAAGTTTCTTAAAAAGGTCATTCGGATTTAAGCACGGTCTTTCCTTACATACGTTCGGAAAACACGGAGAACATTCGTAATCAAGACTGATAACCTCAATACTTTTTCCGATAGGTCGCCAGACAACTTTATCCGTAGGTCCGTAAATGGCTATACCTTTAACGCCTAAATAGGACGCAAGGTGTGTTATTCCGCTATCAAGACCTATGTAAAAGCCTGCAGTCTTTAAGTTTTTTGCTATTTCAAGGGGCGATAAACTAAAGAAATTCGGCTTTAATAACTCCGTCAGTTCCGCTTCCGCTTCTCCGAGAAGGTAGACATACTCAATATTTTTGCTTTTCAAATAATTGCTTATGTATAAGAAAAGTTCAAGGGAGGGATTCTTTTTCTTTGAACCGCTTGAAGGATGTATAACAACCTTTCCTTTCAAAGGGGAGTTTTCATAAAACTTTATGGGAAGAATGGGGGAGTAAAGGGGGGGAAGGTTTAGCTCCTTTAAGTAGTATTCAAGTATCCAAATTCTTTCTTCGGGGAAAGGTTTTAAATTTCCGTCAAAGGAAATAATAATCCTCCTTTCATACTCTCCTTCGGGTATCTCGGAGTATACTTCATCTGCAAAACCCGCATACTTTGCTATCTTGAAGTAATCCGTGTTTCCCACTGCAATTGTTCTGTATCCCAGCTTTTTAAATATTTCAAGAATGGGAAAGGTAAATAGTGTATCTCCGAGTCCTCCCCTTCTGTAAAGGAGAACGCTTTTTTTACTCATGTTTTATAATTAATTTCTTACTCCCATCACGGAGGTAAAGGGATTGTATAAGGTATTAATTACCGACCCCATAGCTCCCGAGGGTATTGAACTTCTTGAAAAAGACCCGGAAATTGAGGTTTACAACGAACCCGAGATATCTTATGAGGAGCTACTTGAGATAGTTAAGGATTTTGACGCAATAATAACGAGGAGTAGAACACCCGTAACGAAGGAGCTTATAGAAAGGGGTGAAAAGCTGAAGGTTATAGGAAGAGCCGGCGTGGGTGTTGATAACGTAGATATTGAGGCTGCAACAAAGAAAGGTATACTCGTAGTAAATACTCCCGGTGCAAATACCATAGGGGCTACCGAACTTACGTTAATGCATATGCTTACCATAATGAGAAATGGTCATAAAGCTCATGAAAACGTGCTTTCATACAGATGGGATAGGAAAAAATTTATGGGAGAGGAGCTTTACGGAAAGACACTCGGCATAATAGGGCTCGGAAATATAGGCTCCCAGGTTGCAATCAGGGCTAAAGCCTTCGGAATGAAAGTTATGGCCTACGACCCGTATATTCCGAAGGAAAAGGCTGACCGTCTGGGTGTTAAGCTTGTTGACAATCTCCACGATATGTTAAAAGAGATAGACGTTCTTACGATACACGCACCCCTTACCCACGAGACTAAGAACATGATTGATGAAAAAGAGTTTGAGATTATGAAGGACGGCGTTTACATAGTTAATTGTGCAAGGGGAGGAATAATAAACGAAAAGGCTCTTATAAAGTATATGGAAACGGGAAAAATAAAGGGGGTTGCCCTTGACGTATACTCAAAAGAACCCCCTCCTCCCGAGTTCGTTGATGAATTAAAAAGGCTTTCTGATAAAGTAAACATCTCCCTCAGTCCTCATATAGGTGCAAACACCTATGAGTCCCAGAGGAATGTCGCGGTAATAGTGGCCCAGCAGGTTCTTAAGGCGCTCAAGGGGCAAACTGTAGAGTATGCCGTAAACGCACCATTTCCCGACCTATCGGTTCTTACACTTATAAAGCCTTATCTTGACCTTGCGGAAAAACTCGGTAAGTTTCTCGTTCAATGGACGGACGAAGGTATAAGGTCTGTTCATATAGAGGTAAGGGGAGATATAGCACAGCACTTTCAACCTATTTCTTCCGCGGTCCTTAAGGGAATACTTGAGGAGGTTGTTGACTTTCCCGTCAACATAATAAACGCATTTTACGTCGCAAGGGATAGGGGCATAAGCGTTGAGGAACTTTCATCCGAAGAAACACCGGATTTTAAGCATTACATAAAGGTTGTTGTAAAAAATGGAAGGGAAAAGATAGTGGCCGGAACAGTTCTGGAGGGACAGATTCCGAGAATTACCGAAATAGATAACTACAAGGTTGATATTGAACCGGAAGGTAATCTGCTGGTATTTGAGAATAAAGACGTTCCGGGTGTGATAGGAAAGATAGGCTCAATTCTGGGAAGTGCAAATATAAATATAGCGGGGTTCAGGCTGGGTAGGGAAAGGAAGGGAGGCATAGCGATAGGAATTCTTAATCTTGACGACCCCGTTCCTCAGCATATTCTTGAGGAAATAAAGAAGATACCCGAGATACTCTTCGTTAAGCAAATTCTCCTTTAGGCTTTTTTCCGCCCTATCAAATACTTTGAAAGTATAAAGAATATAAGCGTGAGGAAGGTAAGTATAAATGCGGAAGCCCAGGCCTTTCTGTGCCAATCTTCGTAAGGACCCATAACGTAAACAAAAATGGTAACCGTGAGGGAAGCCATAGGCTCAAATATGTTATAGGTTGTGAAGTTGTTGTTAAAAGATGTAAACAGGAGAGGGGCTGTTTCTCCCGCTATTCTTGCTATTCCCAGTATCACACCCGTGAGTATCCCCCTTTTTGCTGCAACCAGAGAAACGTCCTTTATGACCTGCCACTTGTAGGCGCCAAGGGCGTAAGCTGCTTCCCTGAGTGAATCGGGGACAAGCTTAAGTATTTGTGCGGTAGTTATCGCTATTACCGGGAGCATAAGAAGTGCAAGGGCTACAGAACCGCTGAGTCCGAAGAAGTGTCCTACGGGTTTTACAAGTATGGCATAAACAGCGGTTCCTACGATTATTGAGGGAAGACTAACAAGTGAGTCCGTCATAGTTCTCATAAACTCAACAAACTTGCTGTATCTTCCGTATTCGGTGAAAAATATTCCCGCTGCTATGCCCAACGGAACACCTATCAGAGTAGCTATGAAGGTTATAAGAAAGTGGCCGATGAAGGCATGCTTTAATCCTCCCCCTTCAACACCGGGAGGTTTTGGGTCTTCAAGAACTAAAGATAAGCTTATGTTTTGAAAGCCGTTTATAAATACATCTATGAGAATCCAGAAAAGCCAAAAAATGCCGTAAACCGCCGTCAGAAAGGAAAGAAATAGAATAACAACACTCTTTATTTTCCTGTATTTAATATTCCTTTCTAAATGCCTGATATCCTCCATTTTTTCTCCAGCCTTCTGAAGATTATAAACTTACTGATGATAAGAAGCATAAAGGACATTACAAAGAGAATAAGCGCAAGGTAGTATAGGGAAGAGAGGTAAATATCCTTATCCGCTTCGGTAAACTCGTTAGCTATCGCTACGGTTATTGTTGTGAAGTTATCAAAGAGGGATTTTGGAATTTGATGAACGTTTCCCGTTAAAAAAGCTATTGCCATGGTCTCACCGAGTGCCCTTCCCGTTGAGAGTATAAGTCCGCCCACGATGCCGGGGAAGGAGTAGGGCAGAACCACATCCTTTATTACTTCCCACTTAGTTGCTCCCATTCCGTAGCCCGCTTCTTTTAAAATCTGGGGTGTCATCTCAAAGGTATCTTTTACTATCGCTGCCATAAAGGGAATTATCATTATTGATAGAACCAAACTTGAGGTTATAAGGTCTATACCGGTCGGTATTCCATCAAAAAGCTTGCCTATAACAGGAACATCCATAAATGTATCCTGGAGGAAAGGCTCAACGTATTCCCCCATAAGAGGCGCTATTACGAAAAAGCCCCACATCCCGTAAATGATGCTGGGTATAGCACCAAGGAGCTCAACCGCGGTCGTGAATACGGGTTTAAGAGGTTTAGGGCTAAGCTCCGTTATAAAGATTGCTATACCTATACAAACGGGAACAGCTACGGTCGCAGCTATAGCGGTTGTGAGAAGAGTTCCGACTATAGCAGGAAGTCCCCCGAATATATCCCTTACAGGGTCCCAGGTAGTTCCGAAAATAAAACTTATTCCGAACTTCTGTATTGAAAGCCAGGCCTCTTTTAGTATAGACCCGCCTATCAATAACGGGTATATGAGACCGAGAAACAATGCAATAAAAAGAAGGGAAAAGAAAACGAGCTTTTCAATGAACTCGTCTCTTTTTCTTCTCATTTTAATACCATCCATGTTTCCTCCAGTAATCTCTTATCATATCTTTAACATTTTCGGGCAATGGAACGTAGTGAAGTTCTATAGCCATTTTATCACCATTTCTGTATGCCCAATCAAAGAACTTAACAACCTCTCTGTTTATCTCTTTTCTTTCGGGTTCTTTACCGAGCAGTATGAACGTAGCTCCCGCTATCGGATAAGCTTTTTCTCCGGGTTGCCAGGTAAGAATTTCGTAAAAGTCTTTATTCGGATCCCACTTTGCGTTTGCAGCCGCCGCTTTAAAGGTTTCAAGGGAAGGTTTTACAAAATTTCCCTCTCTGTTTTGAACCGCTGCAACGGGTATTTTGTTTTCAAGAGCATAAGCATACTCAATATAACCTATAGCTCCCCTTATTCTTCTTATGTAGTTTGCAACTCCTTCATTTCCCTTAGCTCCTATTCCGGTAGGCCATCTTACAGCTTTTCCGTATCCCACCTTTTTTTTCCATTCGGGACAAGCTTTAGATAGGTAGTTTGTAAATATCCACGTCGTTCCGGAACCGTCGCTCCTCCTGATTACCGCTATCCTTCTGTGGGGAAGTCTAACGTTCGGGTTATCCCTTCTTATAATCGGGTCATCCCAATACCTTATCTTTCCGAGGAAAATCTTACATACAGCTTCTGTGGAAAGTTTAAGATTTTTTACACCCTTCAAATTATAGGCTATAACAACTCCCCCTATTACCGCCGGAAACTGAGCAAGGTTATACTCTTTAGTTTTTTCCGGAGGAAGAGGTGCATCCGATGCCCCGAAATCAACAGTTCTGTTTCTTATCTGTCTTATACCTCCCCCCGAGCCTATAGATTGATAATTAATCTTTATACCCGTTTCCCTGTAGTATGCGTCCGCCCACCTCCAGTAAAGGGGTGCCGGAAAGGTAGCTCCTGCACCGTTTATAACCCTTTCCTTTGCGAAGGATAAAATCGGTAGAAATGTTAAAGAAATAAGCCCACCGATGAAAGCCCTTCTCTTCATTATATTCCCTCCTAAAAGTTTTGTAATTCTTTTAATACAACTTTGTTAAGGAATTGTTAAGAATACGAAGATATTCAAG
>CAYRMG010000057.1:0-6362 GCA_964425585.1 uncultured Aquifex sp.
AGGTAGAAGTTATGGAAGTAGTTCAGCATTACAGGGCCTACAGGCCGAGGCCTATAAAAAGGGAAGAAAGAGATAAAGTAACCATTGTCTTTGGAGGACTTACCTGGAAACACGAGAGGCTAATCCAGGGTGCCCTTGAAAATGCAGGGTATAAGGCAAAGCCCCTTCCCGAGATAAAAAGGGTAGACCTGGACATTGGAAAGGAATACATAGACACGGGAGCCTGTTGTCCCACAACGTTTACTGCTGGAAACCTTGCGAGATTCCTTATAGAGACTGAAAAAAAAGAGGGTAGGGAAAACCTGAAAGAAAAATACGCCTTTGTAACAATAGGGGCTTGCGGACCCTGCAGATTCGGACAGTATCACGAGTCCTACGAAAGAGTCCTTGAGGGATTAAACTTAAGGGATTTTCGCATATTCCTTCTTGACCTGCTTCAGCTTGAGCAAAACGAGGGAGGAATAGAGATAACAGTTCCCCTTACCCTAAATCTCGTTCACGCTATGTTTATCGGAGACCTTCTTACGGATATGGAGTATGCAACAAGGCCTTACGAAAGAGTTCCGGGAATTACGGACAAAGTAATGAAAGAAAGTGTAGAGATACTTTACGAAGTTCTGAAAAAGAGACCCCAAAAAGGAAAAAAGTGGGGTTCCTTCCTCTGGCATATAACTACGGATTACTATGTAAAAGCTTTGAAGGAAATACTGAAGCTTTGGGAAAATGTTGAGGTTGACAGACTAAGGGTAAAACCGAAGGTTAAGATAACCGGTGAGTTCTGGCTCCAAACCCACGAGGGAGACGGAAACTACAACATAAAAAGATGGCTTGAAAAAGAAGGAGCGGAAGTTATACCTCCCCCTGTAGCCATATGGATGGATTACTTAATGCATATGTTCCTCTGGAGACTTGAGGAAAAGAAGGAATTTACCGACAAGTATTACCTAAAAAAGCTGGCGGTAAAAGCGATAATAAAACTTTACCACTTCGTATATAACAGATTGAGAAGAGCACTGAACAATATCCCTAACGAGCTTCCTCCTCAAGAAAAGTTAAGGGAACTTGCAAAGCCATACTTCCATTACCTTCTTGCCGGAGGAGAGGGCTTTATGCTTATAGGAAAAGCCCTTTACGCCCATCTCAATAAACACGCTCATATGATTTGTGAGCTCTCACCCTACGGGTGTATGCCGAACACCATGTCCATAGGGGCTATGCAGGCGGTCTTAGGAAAACATCCAGACCTACTATACGCTCCTATAGAGGTTAAGGGAGACTCGGAAGTTCACGCTCTTTCCCGCTGTCAAATGATACTTACGGAAGCAAAGAAAAGGGCAATAAAAGAGTTTGAAGAAGTTATGGAAAAAACAAATCTCACGGAAGAGGATATTAGAAATTACGAAGAGGAACACCCCGAACTCAAGAAGGCAACCTACAAGATTCCCCATTACGGGTATGCGGGCACCGCTGCAAACTACGTTATGCACATTGCAAAGCTCATGGGGAGGGCGTAAATATGCTTATTCTGGGTCTTGACGTTGGCTCTACAACCTGCAAATACGTTCTTTTAGACGAAGAAGGGAAAATAATAGCAAAGGCTTACGAGAGACATAATACAAGACAGGCGGAGAAAGTTCTTGAGTTTCTGGAAAGGCTTGAAAAAGAACACGGATTTAAAGCCGGGAGGGACCGCGTATACATAACCGGTTCCGGAGGGGGAACAATAGGGGAGTTTATAGGTGCAAGATTTGTCCAGGAAGTTGTTGCGGTAGCTACCGCGGTTGAGAAGCTTCATCCCGAAGTTCGTTTTGTCTCCGAGATAGGCGGAGAGGATATGAAGACCATATTCTTTAACGGAGAGGGGGATAAAAGAACAAGACAGGTATTTATGCAGAGCGCCTGTGCAGGGGGGACGGGAAGCTTTATAGAAAAGGCTGCCAGAAAATTGGGGATTTCTCCCGAGGAACTTTCCCGTATGGGATATGAAGGATACCAGATTCACAAGGTAAGTTCAAAGTGCGGAATATTCGCGGAGGCGGATGTAAACACCCTCGTAAAGGCGGGTGTTCCGAAAGAAGAAATAATAGCAAGTCTTTTCGAAGCGGTTGTTTATCAAAATCTCGCTGTTCTCACAAAGGGAAATACCCCAAGGCCATACGTCCTTCTTCTCGGAGGACCCAACCTATTTTTTAAAGGGCTTCAGGAGGCATGGAGATATCACCTGAAAAAACTCTGGGAAGAGAGAAATGTTCCCCTGCCGGAAGAAAAAGACCCGGATGAGCTGATAATAGTTCCAGAAAATGCCCTTTATTATGCGGCTCTCGGGTGTGCCTTTACCGCATTTACAGAGCCCGAAGATAAAGGTTTATACAGAGGTAAGGATAAACTCAAATGGTGGATAGAGATAGGACAATACGAGCAGAAGAAAAAGGAAGGAAGAAAAGGACTATGGAAAACAAAAGAGGAGCTGGAATCCTTCAGAAAAATCTATGAACCGCAGGTTTTTGCATATAAAAACAGAAGACCATACACCGGCGAAATAAAGGAGATTGTAATAGGTTGTGATTTTGGCTCAACAACCGCAAAGGCGGTTTGTATAAACAAGAACAAGGAAATACTGTTTTCGGTTTACACCTTAAGTAGGGGAAATCCGATAGAGGATGCAAAATTTTTATTCAGGAAGATAAAGGAAAGAATCGGCAACGCCAAGGTTTTAGGGCTGGGTGTTACGGGATACGGAAAAGACCTACTTAAGGACATACTCGGGGCTGATGTTGCCATTGTTGAAACCGTGGCACACGCAACAGCGGGACTTCATTTCTTCCCTGATGCGGACTGTATATGCGATGTGGGTGGTGTTGACGTCAAGATAATACTCCTCAGAAATGGGGCGGTTGTTGATTTCAGGCTAAACTCCCAGTGCTCTTCGGGAAACGGAGCATTCCTTCAAGGTGTTGCGGAAAGGTTCGGAATTCCGCTTGAAGAGATTGCGGAAAGAGCTTTCAGGGCGGAAGCTATGCCAGAACTTACGATGGGATGTGGTGTATTTCTCCAGAGTGATATAGTAAACCAGCAAAGGAAGGGCTGGAATGCGGATGAGATACTCGCAGCCCTTTGCTGGGTTCTTCCCCAGAACGTTTGGATATACGCGGGAAATATAACCAACTTCCAGAGCATAGGAAGAAAAATAATTCTCCAAGGGGGAACTCACAGAAACTTAGCGGTCGTAAAAGCTCAGGTTGACTTCCTGAGGTCTAAAATTCCGAATGCGGAAATAGTTGTTCATCCCTATTCGGGAGAAGCGGGGGCAATAGGTGCAGCCCTCATAGCCCTTGAGCACTACGAAAAGACCGGAAAAACTTCTTTCAGGGGTTTTGAAACGATTGAAAACCTTGAGTATAAAACAACAACTTCCGAAGATACAGTATGCAGGTGGTGCCCCGTTGAGTGTAAAAGGACGTTCATAGATGTAAAACTTCCCGGAGGAAAGGGAAGACCGTGGTCAAAAGTCCCCCTTCCCGAAGGCTGGGTGAGAATAATCGTAAACAATGCCTGCCCCAAAGGACTCGTAGAGGATAAAAATGAGCTGAAAGTGGTAAAAGAGGAGATGGAAAAGATGAAGAAAAAGTTCCCGAGTATAGCACAGTTTGTCCAGAAAGAGGCTTTCAACACAAAAGTGGAGGTATAAGATGCTTCTTTTAAAGGTTTTTAGAAAAAGAACCGCCTCCGGCGGTAGTAGTAAAAAGGAAAGGGAAAAAATAAGGGTGGGTATACCGAAGTTTCTAAATGTATGGTCTACCCATCGGTTCTGGATAGGTTTTCTCAAATCCCTCGGAATAAAGCCGAAAAATATTGTTTTCAGTTCGGATACCTCCGAAGAACAATACAGGGAGTTCGGAAAGGGAAGGATAGGTATGGACTCCTGCTATCCGGTCAAAGCCCTTGCGGGACACATAGGTGAGCTCTTAACAAAAAATATAGATATACTCCTCGTTCCGATGATTTATTCCCTTCCCTCCTTCCTAAGGGGGCATGTTGTTGACTCCCTTTCCTGCACAAGAGTTGCCATGGCTCCCGAAAACATAAAGGCGGGATTTATAAAGGAAGAAAATGTGTTTGAAAAACTCGGCGTGAAATACGTTTCTCCCTTCGTCAGCTTTGCGGAACCCCATCTTCTTCCTAAACAGCTCTATGAGGCCCTGAAAGATGTTCTGAATGTAAGCTACAAGGAGGTTGAGAAAGCGGTAAAAGACGGCCTTGAAGAGCTGGAAAGGTTTAACAGGAAAATGAGGAAAAAATCCAGAGAAATCCTGGAGTGGTGTGCCATGGAAAACCATCCATGCATACTTATACTCGCAAGACCTTACCACATGGACCCGGGAATAGGACACGAGATAGACGTTGAGTTCCAAAACTGCGGCTATCCCGTTGTGTGGGGTCAGTATCTCCCGGTAGATGAGGATATACTGGACTGGCTTTTCGGAAAGGAAGTAGAAGAGGGAGTAATAAAATCTCCCTTTGACATTTCCGACGTTTGGGTTTCTTCTTACAGTGCAAACACAAATGAAATAATATGGGGAGCCAAGTTCGCCGCGAGGTTTCCCTGGATAACAGCCGTTGTGAGACTTTCAAGTTATGAGTGCGGTATGGACCAGCCTACCTACACACCCGTCCAAAGGATTGTTGAGGCTTCCGGAACCCTTTACTTTAAGTTCGGAGACCTGGACGAAACCAAACCCTCCGGAAGCGTAAAAATAAGGGTAGAGACTATAGATTACTACGTAAAGAAATACTCAAAAGAGATAATAAAGAGAAAATTAAGCGCTCTTGATAAATCAAGAATGCCCGAAAGCTTTAGGAAAATCCTTTATAATCAATTGACATGAGGTTAAAGAAACTGCCTATAAGAAGAAAGATGCCAATGGATCTCCCTTACATAGAAAAGCTTTTCAGGGAAGAAGTAGGGCTTGATATTAAAGAGCATAAAGATAAAGGAGAGGCTATATCCGAAACCGTTGTAGAGATATATGAGGAGCTTCTCAGAAAGGGAATAGAAAATGCTAATTACAACGGAAGGGATTACGTTTCCTATAACGACCTTCCCATTACCGAGGACCTTGAAAGGAATATAAACAGATTTATCCAGGACCGCGGTGAAGAAGTTCTAAAGGCTTTTGTAGACTACCTCGCAGAACTTGAGGAAGAGCTTTTAAAAGTTCAGGAAGCACTTCCTCCCCTTGATGAGGAACTCCACAAAAAGAAGGGTGATATCCTCGGAGGAATAATGTTAACCTTTGCAGAGGTTGCAAAGATGATAAACGGAGAAAGAAAACTTTACGCGGAAACGATACCCGTAACAAGGGAAGTCTTAAGGAATATGATTTAAAAGCTCATGCTCTTCAGCTCTTCTATCCATTGCTGAAACTCCTGTGCCATTGAGGGGTGGTTATACTTCATCGCCTGCTTTATTCCCTCCTCAAGAACCTCTATTGCTTTTTGGAATTCCCCGAGTTCTTCATAACATTTTGCAAGCGTTCTGTATGCGGCTCCTTCATCCTCTTGAAGCTCTAAATATCTTGTTAGGTGTTTTATGGCATTATCGTAATCTTTAAGCTTGTAATACTCAAGGCCTAAAGAATAATGAACCATCGGGTTATCGGGATTCTTCTCAAGAAGTTGCTTAAAGTATTCTACCCTATTCATTTTTAACCTCCTTAAGGATTTTTGATAGGCTCACGGCGTTATATCCGTTCCATTCAACGTTCACGTTATAACAATTTACCCCCACTTCCCTGCAACCGCACCTTATTCCCCGTTCGTTCCAGTGAACATGTCCGTGAATCAGCAAATCGCAACCTTCTTTAAAGTATACTTCCCTTATAAGTTCTTGCCTTTCGGGATAACGATTAGTAAGAGGGTCAAGGGCAGGATAATGGGAAAGAAGAATCCTCACGTTTTCGTATTCAATAATCGTGTAAAGTTCGTAAATTTCATCAAAATATTCACTCAGTTTTTCCCTATTCCTGTCATGATTTCCCATAACCAAAATCTTTTTTGCGGGTAGCCCTTTCCATATCTTTAGGTATCCCTGTTCATCGTTAAAGTGCCAGGTGAAATCTCCGAGGTGGAATAAGATATCTCCCTCTTTTAGGGTTTTATAAAGGTTGTTCAGTATTACTACCTCAAAGCCTACAAATCTCACCTTCGGGTTCAGGTTAACTATGTTTTCGTGGTAAAAGTGGGTGTCAGAAATAAGGTGCACCATACGTTAATAATTTAGAAAGGGCCTCCCGGGCGGGAGGCCAAAAAACATAGGGGGAGGGAGGGGGAGGGAGGGAGTTTATGAACTTCTCCGCAACCCT
>CAYRMG010000058.1:0-6351 GCA_964425585.1 uncultured Aquifex sp.
GGTAAAGCTTATATTTCTTCCTGCAACGCTTATTTTTGATAAAGAAGGAAGACTCATTAAGAATCTTCCACGTTTACCTCTGAATAGGATACTTTAAAGAAGAGGTAAAGTTAATTTCCTCTATTTCTGAACTCCTTTATTTGATTTTTTATAAAGGTGAGTAAAAGAGGGGTTTGTCTTTTGGCGAGTTTTTCATCTATTTGTTCGGCTTGGAGTTCTTTTCTGATAAGTTCAAGGATATCAAGAAGTCCTTTATAAAATTCCGTGCTCCCTATTTCTCCGTTTTTTCTTTTGTTTTCAAGCTCTTTTAAACTCTGCTCAACTTTATCACTTGCCATCACTTTTTACCCTCCTTTTGCCCAAGTATACTTTCTATGAACTCCTCCACCTTATTAGTTATAAGTCTTATTATCCCGAGCTTTGCACCCGGTGGTGTAAGAACTGTAAGTATATATTCCTCATTTATAGGTGTAAAAACAAGATAGCCGTCTTCGGTATCTATCATAATCTCGTTTACCCCCCTTTTTTGTGTATCACTTGCGGCAATCATTGTAGCGGAAATTATAGCGGCGGATGAAGCGGATACGGTATCCTCATCTATACTTTCATCAACGTAGGAAACAAGGGGAAGACCTTCCATATCAACCAGCAAGATTCCATCAAGATTATGCTCCTTTACTATGTTTTTTAGAAACTCCTTTATTTCCTTTTCCCTTTCAAGTATACTCATGCTTTCCCTCCCTTATCTTTATTTCTTCAAGAAGAATCATAAGGATGTTGAGAACTGTATCCCTGTCGGTTGCAACACAAGGTAAAAACTTTACGGAAGAGGATACACTTAAAGTTTCCCTTATTTCTTTTACACTTCTGGCTTCCGGCAAGTCCTGCTTATTTGCTACGAAAACGTAAGGGGCGGGTTGGGCTTCCATAAACATCTCAAACTGTTCCAAAGTTTCACTCCATCTTTTGGGATTTGTTGAATCAAAAAGAAATATATACCCCCTTGTGTTTTTAGCGAGTATTTTCCACATAAACTCAAATCGCTTCTGTCCCGGTATTGCAAAGATTGATATATTCTGTGTATCCAGCCTGATGTTGCTAAAGTCCATTGCGGTTGTAGTTGTGGATTTTTCCTGCCTTTCGGAAGGGTTGAAAACCCTTTTTTCTGTAGTTAAAGCTGTATTACTGGAAGCAGTCTTAACAAAAGTGGTTTTGCCGGCACCGAAATGACCGGCAACCAAAATTTTAATGCTGGCCAAGCTTAAAACCTCCTTATTTCATAATTGTAAAATTGTAAATGCTAGCATACATAAAAATTTAAATTGAATTTTAGCATTTATCACTATTTTGTTCTACTTTCTCGCCAAATTTTTAATTTTATACCGTTTTTAAATGTGCGTTTAAAAGCGATATAATTCAAACGAATGGATAAACTGAGCTTACTTTTTTTGAGCGGTGTTCTTTCTTGCTCGGGTGTTTACAAAGATGTTGTAATAGAGAAGCCATCACCCTGTTATTTTGTTAAACGTATAGAAATAAAAGGAAGAGAGGCATACGTTTATCTTGAAAGGGAAAAGGGAAAGCTATGCGCTCAGATTATAGTCAAAGATAGAATAAGGATAGAGAGGGACGTTGAAAAAATACGTGTAATCGTTGATAATAGAGTTTGGAAAGAGTATAGGGAGGAGAAAAGATGAACATAGAGTATAGAGGCGTTGATGTTCATATCAGCGATGCTATGAAAGCTATTATTGAAAGTAAGTTAAACAGGTTCAAGAGGTATCTGAAGGAGGTGGGAGAAGACGAAGTTGAAGCCGTAGTTGCCATATCCTCAACAAGGGCAAGACAGAAGGATTACGCGGGAGATAGTATTCCTACATTCTACAGGGTTGATATGCACCTCTATCTGAAAAAGCTTCCCCACGGGGCTCTACACGCTTGGGAGGAGGACACGGATGTTTTTACCGCAATAGATAAAGCCCTTGATGAACTTGAAAAACAACTTGTAAAACTAAAACAAAGAAGACACGAATGGATTAGGGAAGCCAGGAAATTCAAAGAACAGCTCCACGAGGCTGCAGTATCCCCCGAAGAAAGGGAAAAACCCGAAATAGTTGAAGAGGAGCTTGTTGTTGATAAACCTATGAGTGTTGAAGATGCAAAAGCGGAACTTGAAGAACAGCATGCATACTTTATTCCTTTCGTAGATATAGCAGATGGACAGCTAAAGATACTATACAGAAAAAGGGGAGGAAACTACGGTCTTATATCAACGGGATGTAAGTATCTATGAAAGAGATAAAGTTTCTCAAGTTCCGAAAGATAGCTTATTTAATCTCAGCTATTCTTATACTGCTAAGTCTGTTTTCCCTGGGCTTTAGGGGTTTAAACTTAGGCCTTGACTTTACGGGAGGAACGTTGTATGAGGTAAGGTTTAAAAAAGACATAAAAATTTCTGAACTTCGGAAGTTTTTAAAAGAAAAGGGGATAAAGGGTTTTCTCCTTCAGGAAACGAAAGAAGGAAACTTCATAATAAAGATAAAAGGAAAAGGTGAAGGTCTTGAAAGAATTCTTTCCGAGCTCGGAAAATATGAACTCGTCAGAAAAGAAAAAATAAGCGGAGTCGTTAGCGAAGAGCTTAGAAAGAAGGCAATTTTTGCCATACTTACGGCCTTAGGAGGTATACTTTTATACCTCGGTCTGAGGTTTCAACCTATTTGGGGAGTCGGTGCAATACTTGCTTTAGCCCACGACGTAATTACAGTCGTGGGTGCTTACTCAATTACCCAGAGGGAGGTAAACCTTGAGGTAGTATCCGCAATTCTTATAGTTGCGGGCTACTCCGTTGCGGACACGGTTGTGATATTTGACAGAATCAGGGAAAACTTGAGAAAAAAGAAGGGATTCACCCTTGAGGAATTGATGAATCTCTCGGTAAATCAAACGCTTTCAAGAACGATAATGACCTCCTTAACGACGCTTATTACGGCTCTTGCTCTGTTTATCCTGGGAGGGCATGCTCTTTCAAATATAATGTTTGCCTTTGTTGTGGGTATAATCGTAGGAACCTACTCTTCCGTATTTGTGGCCTCCGCTTTCGTCCTTGATATAACAAGATTGTTAAAAAGAGAGGTTAAGCCGGCTTGATAGGGGAAGTTTTTATCTACATTTCACTTTTTGTTGTAGGTTTGGCTTTGGGTAGCTTTTATAACGTTCTCATATACAGACTTCCGAGAAATATATCAATTGTATACCCCCCTTCCCACTGTCCCCATTGCAAGCAAAAAATAAAGTGGTATGACAATATCCCCCTTGTTTCATTCTTTTTACTTAAGGGAAAGTGCAGATACTGCGGCGAGAAAATATCCATAAGGTATCCCCTTGTAGAGCTTTCTTCGGGATTGCTTGCGGTCTTATCCTACTACAAATGGGGACTGACCTTTGAAGCTTTTTTTTATTACTTCTTCTTTTCCGCACTACTCGTTATATCCCTTATAGATTGGTTTCATTTTATAATCCCTCCCCAGATAAGCATAGGCGGAATAATAATATCCTTGGCTTTATCACCTTTCAGAAGAGATATTTCTCCTTTGGAAAGCTTAATCGGACTGGGTGTCGGGATTACTATCCCTCTTTTGATATACCTCTATTATGTAAAAATCAGGAAGGTAGAGGGGCTCGGGCTCGGAGATGTTATACTCCTCGGGTTTATAGGAAGTGCGACGGGTATTTACGGGGTTTTCAGTGCCCTTTTTATAGGAAGCTTTATCGGACTTGTTTACGTTATCCCTCTTGTGATTAAACATAGGTCCTTTGGCTTTGCAGTGCCTTTCGGTCCTTTCTTGTCCCTCGGTGCTTTCATAGGAATTTTGCTCAAGGAAGAAATACTTAGCTATTTAGGATATACAAATATTGTGATATAATCAGTAATTAATAACTTACGGGAGGTGGTAAAATGAGGAAGTATATAGCTTCCGCTCTGCTTATTTTCGGACTGGTGGGTTTTTCCCATGCAATTGACCAGCACCTTGTAAAGGTATACGACAAAATGTTTAGCCGTTTAACTCAGGAAAATCTTGCAAAGTCCCCCTGCAGGGTAACACCCAAACAGGTTATTGAGATGATTAAGAACGGTGAAGATATCGTCCTTCTGGATATAAGAACGGATGCGGAAGCTTCAATCGTAGGACTTACTTACAAAAACAGTATGCACATACCCATGGACAAGCTCTTTAAGCCGGAAAATCTGAAAAAGATACCGAGGGATAAGAAGGTTATCGTTATATGCCACTCAGGAGCAAGAGCTATAGCCGCAACTTTTGCCCTAAGAAGTGCAGGATTTAACAACGTCTACGCACTCAAGGGGGGAATATCCGCCCTTGCGAGATATGTAACGCCGAAAACTACCTTAGGCATAAAGTAGTTTTTCTTCCCTTTCCTTTGCTTCTTCCAGTCTGTTTAAAAGTTCTTCACAGTTTTCAGCTTTCACTATATAAGTTTTAAGTTCCCTTGAGTTCGGCAGTCCTTTCAGTATTTGAACTATCTGGGATTTTATTTCGGCACAAGCTTTTTCCCTGCTCATATACTCGGTCATCATGGATAGTTCCTCTAATATAAACTCTATCCTTTCCCTTAATCCTACATTGATATCCCTTTTTTCTTTAAACTCCTTAAATATCCAAGGGTTGGATAGGGCTGCCCTTCCTACCATAACGCCGTCACAATCGGTTTCCTCAAACATAGTCTCAATATCTTTCCAGTTCTTTATGTCTCCGCTTCCTACAATCGGAACACTTGCAAACTTTTTCGCTTCCTTTATTCTCTTCCAGTTTGCTCTTCCGCTGAAGCCCTGTTTTGCGGTTCTTGCATGAACAGCTATTAGGGAAACACCGCCTTTTTGAAGCTCTTCAATAATTTTCTCAAGTTGGTCCTCTTCAAATCCGAGCCTGATTTTTGCGGATACGGGAATGCCGTAAGGCTTTAACGCTTCTGTTGTTTCTCTTACCACTTCGCCCATAAGAGGGGGACATTTGAGCAGATATCCCGCGGCTTTATTTCTGAGAACCTTTGGAACGGAACATCCGAAATTAATATCTATGAAATCCGGTTTCAGCTCTCTTGCAACAATTTCGGCAGCTTTCGCTATTTCTTCAGGATTGCTTCCGAATATCTGAATGTGTATAGGCCTTTCTTCATCGGTAAAGTATGCGTATTTTTTCGGTATACCGTTTCTGAGTATTCCTACCGCACTTATTAACTCAGTATAGGTTCTATCCGCTCCCAACCTTCTGCAAAGCCTTCTGAAAGCTGAATGAGTATAAGAGGCCATGGGAGCTAAGATAACTTCCCCTTTCCTGAACCTCATACCTCTTCTTTAATGTATTCCCAAAGCTCCTTCATGAATCTTTTAAACTCATCAAGGTTTTTCTCATCAAGCTTTTTTCTAAGTTCTTCTTCGTTAAAGAGAAGTTCCCCGGTTATGGGGTCGTAGTCTATATATTGAAGGTCCGCCTCGTGGAGGTTAAAGATGCACATATACTGCTGGGCTTCCTTCTTGAAGTGAACAAATTCCGCCTCATAGGGTTCGGATACCTTTGTATCCCATTGGTATGCTCCTCCGTAAGGGTTTAACCAAAACTGTTCGTTCTCTTCAATACAAAACTGTGCCCTTTTTACGGATACAATGTCGTAAAAGAGCTCACCGTCGGGTGTCATAACAGCCCATACTTTTTTGTTTTTCAGCGGATTGAGCAAAAATGTAGCTATCCGTTCCATTTTTCCACCTTCCTCAAACATTTGACGATTTTGTTATCAAATTATATCATTAATAGGAGAGTTTGCTAAGGAAGTCATCGGAATAGATGTAAATTAGCGAATAAGCAAATAGCATTAAGGAGGGAGGTAAGAGATTTACAGAAAGCCTTAGTTGTTCGTTACAAACACACTAATAGCTTCTCAGGGTTGAAAGTTTCATAAGCTTCTATCTCCTACAAATAGATACTTCTCCATTCGCCGAGAATGCCAGGTTTAGATTTTGAAGAAAAAAAGGATTTAATGAATAAGAAAGCGGCAATCCAAGACTAAACAGTTTCGTATTTAGCATTGTGAGGGAAACTATAGAGAACTAACTAAGCAACATGAGAGTTTCTTTTTGTGCTTAGCCAAACAAATACTGGTTTTCACGTATACGAACATAGCAAGTGTATAAAGAGTCCTCAGAAATTTTGCTAACGAATGCCACTACAACCTTAATAATTAAGATAATAAAGGTATGTATATTCATTCAAAAAAGAAAAAAGAAGGAATAGTGTAAGAAGAGGTAATGAGGAAAGGGCCCCAGATGAGGCCTAA
>CAYRMG010000059.1:0-6173 GCA_964425585.1 uncultured Aquifex sp.
TGTAAAAATACAGTTTTGGGTTATTTCTTTTTCCACAAAACGTAAGTCTCTATGAAACTGAGGGAAATTCTGCATATTCTGTATTCGGAAAGCCACTCTTTTTTTATCTTTTTCCCTTTCATCACAAAGACGTAATCCCTTGCGAGCTTTTCCATAATTTCCTTTATCTCCTCAAACTCCCCCAGCGCTCTTGAGATACTTACATCAAACTTCTCTTTTACGTTTTCAGCTCTTGAGCATATAACTCCGTAATCCTCCTCTATTTTTGTTTTTAAATACTCAAGAAATGCACACTTCTTTGAAACAGCTTCTATTAAGGTAAGCCTTATATTTCCGAGGTAAATTTTAAGGGGAACTCCGGGGAAGCCCGCTCCGCTTCCTACATCAACGAAGTGTTTTCCCTCCCAGTTCAGACCCGCCTCATTAAGGCATTTAGTTAGACTTACGCTTTCTATGAAGTGCCTCTTTATTATTTCTTCTTCTTCCCTTATGGCGGTGAGGTTGTGAACTTTGTTCCACTTCTTCAGCTCCCTCAGGTATATCTCAAACTTTTCCGCTTTTTCCTCCGAGAGCGGAAGACCTTCCTTCTCAAAGAGCTGTTTAATTTTCCTTCGCATTTTTCAGTTTCAGTTTCAGTGTTAGGCTTCCCTCAATTAGTATCTCCTCGGGAACTCCCTTTCCGTAAAGGATAATTCTCTTTACCTTTTTGCTTTTGAGAGGAATCACAATAAGCCTGTCCTTTTCCACCTTTACCTTAAAGAGCTCGTTTTCACTCACCCTTCCTTCCCTCAAATACTCAACAATTAGAGGAATCCAGGGCTTTTTTTCGTATACCTTCCTTCCCTTTAAAACCCTCTTCTTTTTTCCCTCTTTCTCGTAGAGGAATATGTCCTTACCTTTTTGAATAAACTTAAAGTTGTAATCGTAAAGCCATCTCCAGGATTCGTAAGTTTTTCCTTCCGCCTCCGCTTTCTTCTTTTCAACATTAATCTTTATCTCACCTACCCTGAAGAAAAGAAGATAAACTTCATAAGTCGCGGTAAGCGAAAAGGTAAAAGAAAATGCTAAGAGAAAAAGAAAAATCCTCATATCTCCCCCATCATCTTCAGGGCTCGCTCAACCACGTAAACGGGATTCTTGCTTTCCGTTATCTCCCTTCCTATAACGATTATGTCCGCTCCCCTCTTTTTCGCTTCCGCAGGTGTTAGAACCCTGCTTTGGTCTCCTTTCTCCTTCTTTATCCTTATCCCGGGAACAACCGCTATGAATTCCTTATCTACGTTCTTTTTGAGAAACTCAACCTCTTCCCCCGAACAAACTACTCCGTCTATGCCCTTATCCAGCCCCATCTTTGCAAGGTAAAGAACAAACTCCTTTATATCCCCGATTGTCGTTCTGAGAAAACTTAAATAGCTTTCATCATGGGATGTAAGGAGGGAAACACCGAGAACCTTCGTATTTCCCTTTCTCTTCGTTGCCTCTTCAACCATACGCTCACCGCCGAGCAGGTGAAGAGTTATGTAATCGGCACCGAGGTTATTTATCTCCTCAACGGCAAGCCCTACAACCGAAGGAATATCGTGAAGCTTTAAGTCTAAAAAAACCTCGTAGGGAAACTCCTCCTTCAGCTCCCTTAGCGCATCTCCCCCCTTCTCAAGGTATATCCTGTGTCCTATCTTCATTATCAGGGGATAGTTCTCAAAAAAATCGTATAAATCCCTTACAATCTTTATGGCTCTTTCCCACGGAACATCAAGAGCTACACATATCCTTGTCATACTAAAATTAAACTATATGAACGGATATTATGTCGTTCTTATTACCGCACCTGTTGATAAAGGAAAGGAACTGGCGGATTACATAATTGAGAATAAACTCGGTGCGTGTGTAAACCTGATTAGGGAAGTGGAATCGGTCTACTGGTGGAAGGGAAATATAGAAAGGGACAAAGAAGCTCTGCTCGTGGTAAAAACTTCCGCCGAGAAGTTTAGGGAGCTTGTTTCAAAGGTAAAAGACGTTCACCCTTACACCGTTCCCGAGATAATAGCCCTGCCTATAGTCGCGGGAAATCCCGATTATCTCAACTGGATTGACGATAGTCTAAAATGAGACCCCTTAAACTTGAACTCAAAGGATTCACCGTTTACAGAAAACCTCAGGTAATAGATTTCTCAAATCTCTCATTTTTTGTAATACAGGGAAAGACGGGAGCGGGAAAGACGAGCATAATAGACGCCATAACCTACGCCCTTTACGGAAAAGTCCCGAGATACGGAGGCAACGTAGCCACAAAACACGTCCTCTCAAGAGGAGAGAAGGAATTAAAAGTCTCCCTTGATTTCTCAATAAAGGGAAAAAAATACAGGATTGAACGTTTTTACAGAGCTTTTCCCGAGGACTCCCAGGTAAGAGTTTACGAAGAGGGAAGAAGAATAAACTTAAAGGGAAGGGACGCAACGGAAAAGTGGCTCAGCCAAATATCGGGACTTGATTACAAAACTTTCACAAAGGTTATACTCCTTCCTCAGGGAGCCTTTGACACCTTTCTAAAAGACGCATCAGAGAGAAAAAGAATCTTAATAAATCTTCTCGGACTTGAGGAGCTTGAAAAGATAGCAAACCTTGCGGGAGAAGAATACAAAAAACTTGAGGGAATAAGGGAAACCCTGAAAAGTGAACTGATAACCCTCAGGGATTACAACGAGAACAAAGAAGAAAAATTAAAAGAAGAACTGTCAAAAAGCAGGGAGAGATTAAAAAAACTAAAAGAGGAAGAGGAAAAACTTCAAAAAGAATACCAAAAAGCGAAAGAAAAACACCAAATAAAAAGGGAACTTTCTGAGGTTGAAGAAAGATTAAAAGCCTCGGAAGAAAGAAAAAAAGAAATTGAAGAACTTAAGGAAAAGTTAAACCTCTCAAGGAGGGTAGCACCCTACGTTCCCGTAGCCAAAAGGCTTGACGAGATAGATATAAATCTATCGGAGATGAGACTGAAAAAGGAAAAACTCATAAAAGAGATAAAGGCTCTTACCGATGAGCTAAACATCTTGAAGAAAAAAGAAGCGGAACTTGAAATAAGAAAGGAAAAGGTAAAAGAATACATAGAAAAGGAGAAAGAACTTGAGGTAAAGCTGAGCAAACTTGAGGAAGTTAAGAATCTTTTAAAAGACGTTGAAAAGCTAAAAAGCGAGCTAAAAACAACGCAGGAAAACCTGAAGAAGGCACAACTAAATTACGAAGAGCTTCAACAAAGGGTTAACAAAGGAAGAGCCCTTATAAAAGAAATTGAAGAGAGACTTGAGAAAATAAAGGAAGTATTTTCGGAGGAAACGTATACCGAGCTGAAGGCAAAAGAAAGACTCCTTGAGGAGGCAAAGAAGAAGGAAAAGGAACTGGTAGCTAAAAGGGAGGAGAAGGAAAGGATAGAAGAGAAGTATAGAAACACCCTTTCTGAACTCAAGAAAGTAAGAGATGAACTCACACAAAAGGAAAGCGAACTAAAAAGACAAGAACTCTTTTACCACGCCCATATGGTAGCTTCTTACCTTTCGGAAGGAGATGAGTGTCCCGTATGCGGCGGAATCTACAGAGGAACGCATAAACTTCCCTATAATTTTAGTGAAATAAACGAGCTGAGTGCATACGTTGAGAAGCTAAAGAAAGAAGAGAAGGAACTTGATAAGATAACCGCACTCCTTAAGGAAAAACTTGACAACCTTACACACGAAATAAGAAAGCTTGAGGAGGAGCTAAAAACCTTCAGGGAGGAACTTCCCGACAATCTAAAAGAAGAGATAAAAAAGCTTGAGGCTCTGAAGAAAGAAAAAGAGGAGCTTGAGAAAAAGCTTGAAAAATACAGAAAAGCCCTTGAGGAACGCATAAACGAAAAGGAAAACGCCTACAGAGAGTTTGTTAATCTCCGGGAAAAACTTAACTACATAACCACCGCTTTAAATGAAAAGGAAGGAAAATTGAAGGATTACGGTGCTCTTCTTGGTTGTGAAAATATAAACGAGTGTGAGAGGACAATAAAGGAGGAGATACAAGCCATAAGGAAGTATATAAAAGAAACCGAAGAAACGGAAAAGGTTTTGAGGAAAAAGATTGAGGAAGTATCTCTAAAGAAATCAAAGCTTGAAGGGGAGCTCTCGGAACTAAGGGAAAGTATGGAAACCCTTGAAAGAGAAAAAAGGGAAAAACTTGAGAAACTTGCGGAAATCTACGATATAGCGAAATCCCCTTCTGAGGTTTTAAAGCTATACCTGGGTGAGAAGGAAAAAGAAATTGAAAGAACGATAAAGGAACACGAAGAAAACCTGATAAACCTGAGCTACAAAAAAAGGGAGCTGGAAGAAAGGCTGAAGGATTACGAGGATACGAAGGATTTAGAAGAAGCGGAAGCCTTATACCTGAAGGTCAAGGAAGAAATTGAAAACCTTACAAAAACTATAGGTGAGCTTGAAAGAGAACTTCAGCACGTAAGGGAAAGGATAAAGAGAAAAGAAGAGATTAAGCGGGAATTGAAATCAATTGAAGATAAACTCAGGGTTTACGCCATTATAAAGAGCGATTTCAGAGCGGATAGATTCCAGAAGTATGTTACGGACATAATGCTATCAAAGGTAATAGAGCAAGCCAGCGAATACTTTTACAAGCTCACGGGAAACTATCTATTTGAGCTTGATGAAAGAAAAAACATAGCTGTAAGAGACACAACCACGAACCAGCTCAGACCAGTAAACAGCCTCAGCGGAGGTGAGACATTCCTCGCAAGCCTTTCTTTAGCCTTCGGTGTGAGCGATATACTTTCGGGAAGTGCTCACCTTGAGAGTCTATTTATAGATGAGGGGTTCGGAAGTCTTGATGAAGACACAAGGGAAAGGGTAGGGGAAATCCTGGAAGCCATAAAGACAAACATAAACAGAATGATAGGGATTATTTCCCACATTCCCGATATTGCCGAAAGGTTCTCCCAAAGGATAATCGTTGAAAAGAAAGGAGACTTCTCAGAGGTAAAGGTCATCTATTAGACATCCAATAATTTTCAAGAAGGTCGTAAAACTTATTTATGGCTTTTTTTACAAGGTGATACGCTTCCCTCTTGTTTTTGAGATTAAAATCTCTTTTTACCGTATCAAGGGAAGCTTCATAGTATCGTTTTTTAATTACCGTTCTGTATGGCTCTTCCATCTTTTCAAGAATATTCTCAAGGTCAACAATGAATATAACATGTTTTGTAAACTTAGCTTCCCTATTGAAGAGCTTTAACCTTCTCGGAGGCGCTTTTACTACGCTTCCCTTTGAAAGTTCCGCCGTATTTTTACTCTCTTTTGAAAAGTAATACCTATCCATAACATCTTTTACAACACTCAGCTTATACTCAAATAAATTCATTTCCTCCCTCCTACAAGTTCTTTGTATCCAATATTATGGTTACGGGTCCCCAGTTCTCAATAAAAACATCCATCATAGCTCCGAACACACCCGTTTCAACCCTAAGACCGCTTTTCTTGAATTCCTCAACAACCTTTTCGTAAAGCTCCTTAGCCCTTTGGGGCTTTTCCGCTTCTTCAAAACTCGGCCTTCTTCCCTTCTTCACGTTAGCGTAAAGGGTAAACTGGGATACCACAAGAAGCTCCCCCTTTATATCCATAACCGAATAGTAAAATTTCCCTTCTTCATTCTCAAATATCCTTAGGTTTAAAACTTTATCAACCAGCTTCTTTACGTCCTCTTCCGTGTCGCCCTTTCCGATACCGAGGAGTATATTTAACCCTTCTCCTATCTCTCCTACAACCTTACCCTCTACAACAACTTTACTGCTCTTTACCCTTTGGATAACCGCTCTCATATCACCAGATAACAACCTTCTCCGACTCTTCAATCATTTTAACTATATCGTCGTAGCTCTTCAGAACATCTTCCTTAAACTTTAAACCTCTTGCTTCCGCATCTTCTTTGCACACATACCACCCTTCCCTTGAGGGATACCTGAGAACACCGTCCTGAATGAGAACAACAACATCTCCTTCATCAAGGTAATCGGAAGAAAAATCCCCCAGCTTTCTAACAAGCCACAGCGTTCTTACACCCATAGCTTAAAATTTTATACGGGAGGTATTTAAATTCGGCGCAGATAAGTATGTGATACTTCTTTTTGCCGTAATTTACGC
>CAYRMG010000060.1:0-6067 GCA_964425585.1 uncultured Aquifex sp.
ACGTTTTTATAAACTACGAACTTTTCATTTTCATAAGCTTTTTGAAAGTTTAGTTTAAAAATTTCATCCTTCTCAATATGCGCGCGAACAACGTCCTTTTTAAAATTCTTGTTCACGACTACCCAGTCCGCAAACAGGTGAGGTGCGGAAAGAGCAACAGAAAAATCACTTCTGTAGGGAAGTATATACCTTTTGATGTTTTCAGCAAAGTAAACCACGGGAAAGTTTAACGCATCGTCCATAAGAATATCTCCCGAATTTTTATTAAGAAAAAGGGAAGTATTCTTGTAATCTACTAAATTTCCTTTAACATTCATACCGATAAAAGCTCTAAAAAAGTCTCTCTCATTTAAATCGGGGGAAAAATACATAGCAGGTAGAAGTAAAATTAAGTTCAAAAATAAAACACTACGCAGCACAACATTAAATCTGAAAAAGTCGGAAAAAACTAAAAAGAAAATGAGAAAAAGAACAGCGTTCACCATAAATCCGTCAACAAGACCCGTTTCCGTTGAAAGAAGAAGAAATACCGGCGGTAATAAATACAGAGGCATTATATTTCGCTTTATAAATATCACACCTATGAGATAACCCAAAGCCAAAATCAGATTTGTAAGGTAAAAACCTGCGGGGTTTCCTTCTAACGGTGAAAAAGTCTTAAAGTAGGAATAGGGGGATTCTATAAAGTGAAGCGGATTTCCCGTAAATACCCAGTTTATATACATCCACATGAACATAAACGCAACTACAGGGGTAAGAAAAACACCAAGGACGGCAACGTTTCTTTTTGTGTTTTTTTCTCCTCTAAGGAGAATTATTCCCGAGATTAAGATATAAGGAACGAGAAGTATTGTTCTAAAGTCTGCAAAAAAAGACATACCAAAGAAAAGTCCCGAAATGAATATATGAACGGAAACGGCGTTTTCCATGTATAGAGCAAAATACCTCAAAGATAAGGCAAGAAGGGTAAAGGAAAGGAAAATATCCGGGCGTTGAGTAGCAGCGTAAAGAAACGGCGGTGAAAATATAAATAAAACCGCAAGAATATACCTTTTGGGCAGGTTGAATATTGTATAACTGATAATTGATGAAAGAAAAGCCACGGAAATAGGCACGTCCCTGAATAAGAGGAAGGGAAGGAATACAAACGGGGGATATACGAACCCTATGTTTTCTATACGGGGAACAACGCCCTCCGTTGCCAGTCTTGCTTTTTCTGCAAAGAATATAGGTTTTAGATGAAAAAATTGTTTCTCTTCAATAAGGTAGACGCTTAACCAGTAATAAATCGTGAAGAAAACAAATAACAAAAGAAATGAGTGAATGAGCTTCCTCAAGAAGCTTCCTCCAGTTTGGGTTTATACTTCGTTATACCGTGCTGGGTTTTCTGCCAGTAGAAAGGTTTTACAAATAGTTCATACAGAGCCAGGTATGCGGCTAAGGAGTGTAAAATCCAGTAAATAGGGTTCAAAAAAGCGTATGGAAGCAGGTTGTAGTATTTTCTTCTGAAAACCGCAAGCATATTTAGATATACACCTATAAAGTTTCCAAAAAGAAGGTTGAATATGCTTACATAAAGAAGGTGTGGAGGAAACAGCGGCTCTATTAACTTGGTTTTCGTTAAAATCCAGATGAGAAATAGAAGCCACATAATTGGATTTACAAGGAATGTGAAAGGTGTTCCTCCGATTAAAAGATGAAAAGCCATGAAACCCTTTAGCCCAACCATTTTGTATAACCTTCTTGAATTTCTGGAATAAACTAACCATGTTTGCATATATCCCTTTATCCATCTGGACCTCTGTCTTATCCAGTTCTTCAGCCTTGCGTTAGCCTCCTCGTAAGTTGTGGAATTTATTACACCCACCTTATAACCTTCTGCAAAAGCACGAACGCCTAAGTCAGCATCCTCGGTCGTGTTGAATGGGTCCCACGCTCCTATTTTCTCAAGTTTTTCCTTATCAAAGTGATTACTCGTTCCACCAAGAGGTATCGGAAGTTTTAATCTAAATAGTCCCGGAAGCAAGTAGTCAAACCAGTATGAGTATTCAAGCGTAAACATCTTCGTTAAAAAGTTTTCGTCTTTGTTAAAAAAGTTAAGCTGTGCTTGAAAACAAAGATACTTTTCTCCCCCTTTCCTAAAAGCCAGTATGGCCTTTTTGAGTTGGTCAGGCTCCGGAATGTCTTCCGCGTCGTAAATTGTAAGGTATCTACCCCTTGAAAATAATAGTCCGTAATTACAAGCCTTTGGCTTGGTTCTGGGCTGGCTGTTAGGAACTATGATAAATCTCCAGTTTGAGGGAGGTTTTTCCTTTTTTGCAGCTTCAAGGGTTTCTTTGTCATCCTCCTCAAGAAGGAGAATTATGTCAAGTTTATTTTTGGGATAATCAATCCTTTTCAAACTCCTTATTAAGGTTCCTATAACTTCCGATTCTTTGTATACAGGAATGAGAATTGTGTAAACAGGTAAATCTTTATCCTTTAATTTTTTCACTTCTTCTTCTGATATATACTCTTCAAGCTCAGTTTGAGTTCCAGCAAGACTAACAATAAACTTAAAGAGAATGGAAGAAAGGTAAAATATCTGCACCAACGCAATAACAGTTATCAAGAAAGAAAGGGGATGGAAGTATATCCAAAGGAGTGATAGGTAAGCTAAAACTCCAAAAAATATCACCTGTCCTTTTGAAAATACTTGCGACGCGGAAAGCTGAGGTTCAAGGTAAAGTAAACCGTGAACAGCTTTGTCTATAAATCTGTCCTTAAAAACCCATTCAAGCACCATTATAAGATCCCTATCGGTTATAAGCTTTACTCTGGTTTTTTTGTCGGGAAAAAATCTTTCAAGAAATTCCTTAAGCTTCTTTGAACAGGGATAGGATGTAAAAACTAAAACCTCATCTCCTTCCACCCTTGCGGGAATACATTCGTAACTTGATAATTCCTCGGGGTCAAATTTTTTTAGGAATTCCACATCAATGGCTTTTTTAATTTCATTAACATCCTCTACAAGTTCTAAATCACAACTCTTTGCAAGAGCTCTAAAAAATTCCAAACGATTTATATAACCGAGGGTTGTGAGAATCCATCCCAGCCTTCCCCCGAACTTCTTCTGATATTCCAGAGCTTCCTTTAATTGATTTTCCGTAATTAACCCTTCCTCCAGGAGAACCTCACCTATTCTCCTTGGCATATCCATCAGAAAGTCTTCCATAAACCTATGTAGTATCCCGTGCCGTCACCGGTATTTCTCCCGTAAATAACCCTCTGAAAGCCAAGATTTAACGAAATATTTCCAAAGATAAATCTTGGTCCCACGTAGAACTGGATGAGTTTATAATCGGGTTCAAGGGTAATATTCTTTCCTATCCTTTTCTTCCTACCATCTCCCAGACCTATCTGTGCATCCAGGTAAACCATAAGTTGTAAAGACTTTGAAAAATCGTATCCACCTGCAAGGTAAGCCCTTATTTGGCTTGAAGGATAACCAAAATAATACCTGTAACCTATTCCGCTGTCAATAAAGCCTTTACTGAATCCCCTGCCGTATAGCATACCTCCCTCAACTCCTAACCTTCCATAACCGAGACGCAGGTCATCCCTTATAGAGTATCCCGATGGAATCAACATCAGTCCGTATAGGGAAAATACGTTAGCCCTTGCATGTATTAAGTTCCTTATAAAGCCTATCTCCAGGTCCGCAACACCCGTTGTTTTTGAAGAACCGCACTCAAGTTCCTGATAGGGAATTTTGAATGTAATTGTTGTCTTTGGTGTAAGTCCGTATTCCCCGTATAGCTCAATCTCACGCTTTTTAAAGGTGCAGCCTATTGGCTTTTTGTTCCCGTTCTTATCGTAATACTTATCCGCAGTGTAATATCTTCCCGTTATTGAAATAAAAAGCTCTCCATAATTCCTTACCCACGAGCTTCCGAAGACAAAATAAAAAAACATAAGTATAAAAACAAGTATCATTTTGGCCTCCCCGTAAGTCTTATGTAGACGTATCTTAGAAAGATTAGGATAAGCCCTCCGAGAACAACCAAAACTATAAGCTTATATTTGTTCCAGTAATAGCTTATGTCCTTTTCAAGCTCATACTTCACGGAAAGTTTGCTTCCTACGGGAAGGGATAGCCTATACTCCGAGGTAACAATACCTACATTTGCAAATATTCTGTATAACTGGTCAAAATCGGTTTTGTTAAAGATGTTACTACAATCTCCAAAACACTGAAAGTTTAAAGCGGGCAACTTACCATATTCTCCTACTTGAACCACAAGAAAATCTTTCGTGTAATCGGATGAGAACACTACCCTTCCCGTTAATGGATCCATTATTTTAAAACCTCCCTTATCGTATTTTATCGGCTGTTTTGAGCCTTTTACATCCCCGAAAGAAACAAGAAAGTCGTATTTTTGCTCCGAAACATTGGCGGGATTTCGTGTAAGTTCAACGCTTACAACGTTTTTATTCTTCCTTCCAAGTTCGGAAAGAAATTTTACGACAAAGGGCAGGTATTTATCATTACCTACGTAAACAAGAACTTTTCCGTTCAGGAGTTTTACCAAATCGGAAACACTATCCACATTTTTCTTCACACCCGTCCAGTATATGTATGAGTCATTAAATAGGGTAAGTTCATCCCTTGGAACGTTTCCTTTACACTCATCCGCACTTATAAAATCGTTTAAAACCAATGTAATAATGTTGTCACCCAGCGTGGTTTCATAAAGTGGTATGTCGTAACTTTTTTCCCCTGCTTCTTTTACCGAGAAACTGTTTATCATCTTTCCGTTCACGTATACGTTTATACTCGCATCCTCCTTTACAGGTGTGTTTGAAAGGTGTATCCTTAACCTCGGGTTTTCGGGAATACCCCCCGCATAGGTATAGTTAAACTTGAAAGATAAACTTACAAATCCTATTCCCGACGAACTTAATGTATCATACCCCATCTCAGAAAGGGTTATAAAATCCCTATCTCCTTCTGCAGTTTTATTGCCTACCCGTTTTATTTCTACCCTTTTCCCCAAAAGTGTTGCGGAAATAAATCCCTCATTCAGTGCATCTATAAATTTGTCGGATACAAGAACTTTGTTTCCTATCCTTTCAATACCTTCTATATTCGGATTATAAACCAAACGGAAACCTTTCTTTCCATCCAAGTATATTTCGGGAGGTATGGCAAGATATTTAGAAAGATAAAATGCCAAAGAAAAGAACTTTAAATTATCCGATTGTTCCAGGGAGTAGATAGGGTTATAGTTATAAAAAACGTGATAAATTTCACCCCTATCCCTATACCTGATTATTACCTTACTTTCTTTTTTAACGAGTAGATATATTCTATTTTCGTATGTATCCTCGCAGAGCGTGTTTCCGTATCTTAGATATCCATTTATACCCACTTTTATAAAGTCACTCTTCACATCCGCAGGTAGCTTAACCCTAACAGGATAGGGAAGCTTATCTGCGGAGAATCTGGCAATAGGCTTATCGTTTACCGAAATTTCCACATACGAATCTCTACGAAGGCCCGGAGACAGTCTCAAGAAAAGGTTAACCTCTCCCCCTTTAAATCCGTCGTAAACGGGAAGAAAGAAAGACCATGAAGGGTATACACCTCTCAAGATTATATCATCGCCCAGTATTCCTAGTTCTTTAAAACTTTTCACAATTTCTCTTTCATTTTCATTTTTGTTTTTTTCATTCCTTTTTATAAGGATTATCCTTTCATCCTTTAGGGTGCATTTCCTGAGAATAGCTTGGGGAAAGTATTTCCTTACTTCTTTTAACGTATCTTTAGCCTCTTCAGGATTTTCAAAAAGTCCTATCCTTACGGTGTAGTATTTACCTATTTTTTCCACCCTAGAAAGGGGAAAATCAGAAAGCTCCGAGAATACCTTTCTTGACTTTTCTTCCGATTGGGATGTGATTACTTGAATACAGTAGCCCTCCCTTTGTAAAGAAAAAAGATTCTGGGAAATAAAGGTGAGAAAAATAAAAACTATAATATATGTGTTCATAATCTTTAATATACTGAACGTTTGACTTTAAAAACAAA
>CAYRMG010000061.1:0-5906 GCA_964425585.1 uncultured Aquifex sp.
ATTATAAAGTTAAGAACTTCCGAAAACCTTTTTATAGATGTAATCCCTGTTCTTCAAAAACTCCCAAGGGTCTAACGCCTTGTCTATCTCTTCCTCGGATAGGTATTTCTTTACCTCTTCGTCTTCAAGAAGGGTTTCTTTAAAGGTTTTATCACTTTCCCACGCCTTCATCGCACACCTTTGAACTATGTCGTAGGCGTAATCCCTTGAAAGTCCCTTTTTGGTAAGAAGAACGAGGATTTTTGATGAGGCGTAAAGTCCCTTTGATAGCTCCATATTTTTTTTCATTCTTTCTTCATTTACCACAAGACCCTTAAGTATCTCGTGGAAGAGATTAAGAATGTAATCAAGAGCTATAAAAGAGTCGGGAAGCACTACCCTCTCAACCGAGGAGTGGGATATATCCCTTTCGTGCCATAAGACTATATCCTCCATAGCGGGTATAGCGTTAGCCCTTATTACTCTCGCAAGACCGCATATTCTTTCCGAGTGTATGGGGTTCTTTTTGTGGGGCATTGCGGACGAACCCCTTTGACCTTTGGTAAAAGGTTCAAGCACTTCAAGAACTTCCGTTCTTTGGAGATGCCTTATCTCGGTTGCAAATTTCTCAAGGGAACTTGCTATAAGCGAAAGTGTTGTAAGAAGGTAGGCATGCCTGTCCCTGTGAACTATTTGTGTAGATGCGGGCTCTATCTTTAGTCCGAGTTCATTAAGGGCTATCCTTTCAACCTCGGGGGGTATATTTGAATAGGTTCCGACAGCTCCCGAGATTTTTCCGTAAAGTATGTTCTCTTTTGCCCGAATAAGTCTCTCTTTGTGTCTCTTCATCTCGTCATACCATACGCACATTTTCAGACCGAAAGTATAGGGCTCAGCATGCACTCCGTGGGTTCGCCCCATCATCAGGGTATCCTTGTGCTGAAAGGCAAGCCTCTTTATCTCCTCCATAACCTTCTCTATATCTTTCAGTATCAAGTCTGTGGCTTCTTTCATCAGAAGGGCTAACGCCGTATCAACAACGTCCGAGGAAGTAAGACCCATGTGTATATACCTTCCTTCCTCGCCCACCTGCTCCGCTATCGTGGAAACGAATGCAAGAACGTCATGTTTAAAAACCTTTTCCTTTTCTTTGATTTTTTCAACGACCTCTTCATCAATGTAAGTTTTTTCCTCTATTTTTTTCAGTGCCTCGTCGGGAATCTGTCCTAATTTGTTCCAAGCCCTACATACCGCTATCTCCACATCAAGCCATTTTCTGAACTTATTCACTTCACTCCAGATTTGAGCCATATCTTTTCGCGTATACCTTTCAATCATAGGAAATAGGATAACTTATATCTTGATTTCATAAAGAAAGGGGATTATAATATTATTCTGGCTGGAGCGGTAGTTCAGCCCGGTCAGAACGCCGGCCTGTCAAGCCGGAGGTCGCGGGTTCAAATCCCGTCCGCTCCGCCATTACTTTATCCACACAGGTATGTTTACAAATATTTCTTTTGCGAAATCTACAACCTTCATAAGCATCCATCCTCCTAAGAAGAATATGACCAGGAAGGCGGTAATTACCTTGGGTATGTAAGCTAAGGTCATTTCCTGTATCTGAGTTGCAGCCTGCAGGATACTTACAACAAGACCAACCAAAAAGGTAGCAAGTAAAACGGGCATGGAAAGAAGAAGGGTCATCTCAAGGGCTCTTTGCCCCAAAGAAACTATTAAATCCTGTTCCATAGAAATAAAGTTAACAGGTGAAGTCTCCTATGTCCTCCCCCGTTCTTTTCGGAATAGGTGCCCTACCGAAGAGCATACTCTCAAGCTTTTTCACATCCCTTTCGTTCAGAGGAGTGATTTCAATTACGTATTCCTCTCCTTTTGAGGTTCTTACAAAGATATCCCCGCTTCCTTTCGTTATTACTCTCCCTCCCCCGTTCATAAATCCGACGGAAAGGGAAAGGGTAAGGAAGTTAGGTTCATCTATTGAGAGAACAGGTTTTTCAATATCTTTATCTATAACAAACAGCGTGCAGAGGGCAAGACCCACGCGGAATAGATTCTCCGCGGTAAGAGGATATTTACCGGGAACTCCTCTTATCTTGTTCACATCCGTGAATATAACACCCATTAAATTAAACCTTCCTTGAGCAGAAGCTCCGCTATCTGAACGGCGTTAGTTGCAGCCCCCTTTCTTATGTTATCCGCAACAATCCACATAGAAAGTCCGGGTTCAAAAACCCTGTCCTTCCTTATCCTTCCTACAAATACCTCGTCCCTTCCTTCCGCCATAATGGGCATAGGATACTCGTTATTTTCGGGATTGTCTACAACTATCACACCGGGTGCTTTCCTCAGAATTTCCCTTGCCTCTTCGGGAGATATTTCCTTTTCCGTTTCCAAGGAAACACTCTCGGAGTGTCCGTAAAATACCGGAATTCTTACGCATGTTGCGGAAACTTTGATATTTTCATCGTGCATTATCTTTCTCGTTTCATAAAGCATCTTATTTTCTTCTTTCGTGTATCCGTCTTCAAAGAATACATCTATATGGGGAAGTGCGTTAAAGGCTATCTGGTGAGGAAATTTCTGAGCATTTGGCATATCCCTTTCTTCACACCAGGCTTTCGTTTGATTCTTCAAATCCTCTATGGCTTTTGCTCCCGCCCCCGAAACTGCTTGGTATGTGGATACCACTACCCTCTTTACACCCGCAGTATCGTATATAGGTTTCAGTGCGACAACCATCTGTATGGTTGAGCAGTTGGGATTTGCTATTATGCCTTTCTTTTTAAAATCTTTTACATCTTCCGGATTTACCTCGGGAACTACCAGGGGAACGTCGGGATCCATTCTCCAGGCGGAGGAATTATCTATTACGACAACACCCTCTTTTGCAAACTTCGGTGCCCACTCTTTACTCGTTGAACCTCCTGCGGAAAATAGGGCTATATCTATACCCCTGAAGGAGTTTTCCTTATTTAAAGCCTTTACCGTGTATTCTTTTCCTCTGAAGGTTAATACTTTTCCTTCGGAGCGCTCAGACGCGTAAAGCACTAAATCATCAACGGGAAAATTTCTCTCTTCAAGAACCTTCAGGAATGTTCTTCCCACCTCTCCGGTGGCTCCCACTATTGCAACCTTATAACCCATAAGAGTTAATTTTATAAGGACATCTTCTATAATTCTTTAATTTTTAATGGTTGGCATACATAAAATGATTTTCATATATTAAAAAATTACAATGCCGAAGATTATCCTCAACGGGGAAGAGAAGGAGATACCCCGTGAGCTTACCGTTATGGAGCTTTTAAACGAACTCGGCATAAAGTTCAGGGAGATAGGGCTTGCGGTAGCGATAAACGAGGAAGTTGTTCCCAAGTCCGAATATAACACCAGAAAAGTAAAGGATGGTGATAAGGTTGAGGTTGTTCAGCTCGTAGGAGGAGGATAATCAGTTTAATAAATTTTGGAGGTGAGTTTTATGCAAGACTGGGAAAAACTCCTTCAGGATGACTACCTTGAAATCGCGGGAAGGAAGTTCAAATCAAGACTTATAATAGGCTCTGGAAAATTTAAAGATTTTCAACAAACGAAGGAAGTTCTAGAAGCATCGGGAGCTGAAATAATAACAGTTGCTGTGAGAAGGGTAAACATCACCGACCCAACAAAGGAAAATCTCCTTGATTATATAGACCCGAACAAATACCTGATACTTCCGAATACCGCGGGATGCTACACCGCAGAAGAAGCTATAAAGACCGCAATGATGGCAAGGGAAGCCACTGGTATAAACTGGGTCAAGCTTGAAGTTATAGGAGATCAGAAAACCCTACTTCCAGATATGGAAGAAACCTATAAAGCTGCAAAAGTCCTCGTAAAAGAAGGATTTGTAGTTCTTCCCTACATATTTGACGACCCCGTTTACGCTAAGAAGTTTGAAGATATAGGGTGTGCTGCTGTTATGCCCCTTGCAGCACCCATAGGCTCAGGACTGGGTCTTCAAAATCCCTACAATCTCATCTTTATAAAAGAGGCTGTTTCCGTCCCCGTTATAGTTGATGCGGGTATAGGAAGTGCAACGGATATACCTCCTGTTATGGAACTCGGTGTTGACGGTGTTCTTACGAATACCGCTCTTGCGGAAGCCAAGGACCCGATAAAAATGGCCGTGGCTATGAAATACGCAACCATAGCAGGCAGACTGGCTTACCTTGCGGGAAGAATGCCGAAAAGAACTTATGCGGTTCCTTCTTCACCCACCAAGGGTGTTCCCTTCAAGGGATAATAAAATTTCTTTAACCACTTCCTCCGGGGACTTTTCCCCGTTCACCTTTATGTTGGCTTTTTCGTAAATCCTTTTTCTTTTCTCAAAGAGCTCTTTTATTTCCGACAAAGGTTTTTTTAAAAGGGGTCTATTCTTGTCTTTTTCGCAACGGCTTAAAAAGGTTTCAAAACTTATCTCAATGTAAACAACACTTCCCTTTTCCTTCATAAACTCCATTGCCTTTTCGTTTGCTCCCAGTCCTCCTCCCGTTGATATAACAAATCCTTTGCCTTGGGAGAGTTCTTGGAGAATACTAAACTCAAGTTTCCTGAAGTAATCTTCTCCTTTTTTTTCAAATATTTCGGGAATACTCATCCCTTCCCTTTTCTCTATTTCGTCATCAATGTCGTAGAAAGGAACACCGAGGCGGGAAGAGAGTAACCTTCCTACGGTTGTCTTCCCGCTACACATAAAGCCGACGAGGTATATATTCATCTTTCTACTGTTCCTTCTTCGTATCCCCTGTATTCAGTAATACCGTAGTGGCAATCTTTACAGCTAAGCCCGTATCTCTTGGCTATTCTCTGGTGCTTTGAGTGTATATCTGCGAGAGGCTCAAATTTCCTGAGCTTAGGAATGCCTATTCCCTGGTGGCATTGGAAACAGGTTATCATAGCTTCCCTCCAGAGTTTTTTTGCTCTCTCTTTATCCCTCTCTTCAAGAGCTTTAGGAAGTTCAACATACATTATCCTGTTTCTCTTCTTTACAACTTTCTTAACTTCCGGGGGAAACTTCGCCATCATGGGAGCTGCTATTGACATGTTTCTACCGCATGCGTGAACACCTCTTGAATCCCTGATTATATCAAGTGCGGACATAAACTCCCCGTGTTCAATCATTCCCCTCACCCTTACCCAGCTGAAGAATGTTGAGTAAGCTCCTGCCTTGAAGGCTAAAACCTTATCCGCAAGGAAGTGCGCGGCTCTTACCACTTCTTTCGTATTCCTTCCCCCGACTACGAGTATTTTTCTTCCCTTCTTCTCAAAAACCTTTAAAGATGGGCCCTCAAACTTTACACCGAGGGCTTTAACTACTTTGTTGTTTGTTCCTACAACGATTAAGTGTCTATCCTTAAACCTTTCAACCTCTTCATCGCTAATTAGAATTTTGGGTATCCTTCCGGCTTTTACGAGCTTCGGGTTTAGACCTATCCCATCGGTCCACTGACCGAGGTAAAAAGCTATCCTAACCGCAGAAGAGAGAATTTCCCTATTTTCTTCTTTTCCCACAACTATGTAAACGTTCGGGACGGCAACATCTTTCGTTTCCGCAGGTGTTCCCTTCCAAGCGGTTATGTATTTTATATAAGGAAACTTCTTAACTTCTTTGAAGTCCATATTTACGGGATTTCCGAAAATCAATGTGCTAAATATCATACTGGTGAGTATCAACTTTCTCATGACCTTTCACCTCCGTTAGAGTCCTATAATATCTTATATATCTTTTCGGGGCGTAGCGCAGGTGGTAGCGCGTCGGCTTTGGGAGCCGAAGGTCGCGGGTTCAAGTCCCGCCGCCCCGATATACAGACTACATTTCATCTTTCTTTGCCGAAAAACTGCCGAAATCGGAAATACTGTTAATTACTTGCCTT
>CAYRMG010000062.1:0-5650 GCA_964425585.1 uncultured Aquifex sp.
TATAATATATATCTTGTAAGCGGGCGTAGCTCAGTGGTAGAGCGGCTGCTTGCCATGCAGCAGGTCGCGGGTTCGAGTCCCGTCGCCCGCTCCAATAAAATTAAAATAAACCTATGAAGCCCTACCTTATATCCGGTGAAAGGTTTTATAGTCTCGGTGAGTCCAACCTTATAAAGAATTTCTTTCTAAAAGCGAGTGAGGTTTTTGAATCCTACGGATACGATTACATAAATCTATCTTACTTTGAACCTTACGAGTATCAGGAGCTTGCCTTCGGTGAGAAAGCAAAAGAAGCAATAACCTTTAAGGATAGCGGAAGTAAGGAGATTTTTGGTCTCAGGCTTGATTTTACAACACAGGTAATGAGAACCGTTTCAAGTTTCAGGAGTATTCATCTTCCCCAAAAGCTTTACTATTTCGGTAGTTTGTTTTCCTTTGATAAAAAGGGATTTGAAAGGCTCCAGACAGGTGTCGAGCTGATAGGTGTAAAAAAGACGGATGCGGACGTTGAGGTGATAAACGCTTTAGTGGATTACTTAAAGGAGATAGGTTTAAAAAATTTAAAAGTAATACTTAGCCATGCAAACATAGTAAAGAAACTGAGCGGTAAAAGGGAAGAAGTTATTAAAAGCTTTTCCGAGAGGAATCTTGAAGAGCTGAGGGGAATTTTAGGAGAAAACTTGTTTGAAGTTTTGAGGATTTCAAACGAAGAAGAAGTGTTGAGTTCCCTTGATAGGTTTTCACTCAAGGAGGAAAAAGAAGTTCTTATAAAAGTCGGAAATGAGCTAACGAAAATGGGAATACCCTTTGCCTACGATATATTTGAGGTAAGGGATTTTCCCTACTATACGGGTGTTATTTTTGAAATATACGACCTTGATACTCTCCAAGCTGTTGCGGGAGGGGGAAGATACGACGACCTTTCGGGTCTATTCGGGAGAGATTTTCCCGCAACGGGAGGAGCTGTATACCTTGAGAAGCTAATAGACAATTTACCCAAAGAGGTTGAAAAAAAGGATTACTTCATTATTGACCGCTCAAAGAAGGGAATAGGAAAAAAGTTAGCGGACATATTGAGAAAATCGGGCAAAAAAGTATCCGTTGATTTCACGGAAAGAGATATTAAGAAATCTATAAGCTACGCTTTTGGGAAAGGTTTTAGGGAAGTTCTCGTGGTTGATAATGAACATCTCAGGGTATTCTCAACACCCGAAGAATGGGTAAACATGACTATAAAGGAATTTCTTGAGTTAATCAAGTAATTCTTTTAGCTTATCAAGGTAGGAAAGTTTTTCCCACGGAAGGTTTTCCTTACCGAAGTGACCGTAAACGGATGTTTGTCTGTATATGGGCTTTCTCAAATCTAAAAACTCTATAATTTCCGCAGGCTTTAAGGGAAATACCCTTTTAATCGCTTCGGTTAACTTTTCTTTATCAATCGTGTTCGTTCCGAATAACTCAATATCAAAAGCCACAGGCTCGGTAAGACCGAAGGCATAACCTATCTGGACCAGGCATCTGTCCGCCCATCCGCCCGCTACTATATGCTTTGCAATCATTCTGGCAAGATACGAACCTGAACGGTCGGTTTTTGTAGGATCCTTTCCCGAAAAGGCACTTCCGCCAGACAGTCCTATGTCCCCGTATGCATCGGAAACTATCTTTCTCCCGGTAAGTCCGGTATCCGCAACGGGCCCGCCTATGACAAATCTGCCCGTTGGATTTACCCTGAACAGGGTTTTCTCGTTTATAAATTCTTCGGGAATTTCTTTCTTTAAAATTTCCTCAATAATCATTTCTCTTAAATTGTTGAGCGATATGTCGGGGTCGTGGTGTACGTAAGCTATTGCACTTTGAATATAAGAGGGTTTACCGTCTTCGTAAATCATAGCTATCAGAACCTTACCGTCCGGTCTGAGGAAAGGAAACTTTCCTATTTTTCTGTATTCGGAGATTCTCTTTGATATCTTGTGAGCAAGGGTGATAGGCCAAGGCATAAGGTTGGGGGCTTCCTTTGTGGCATATCCCACAACTATTGCTGTATCTCCCGCACCTTCCGATGATATGCCGAGGGCTATTTCGGGACTTTGTTCATCAATGGACTGGATAACCGCGCATGTGTCCGCGTCAAAACCGAGTTCGGGGCGCGTATATCCGATATCCTTTATAACGTTTCTAACAATGCGGGGAATATCAACGTAGCTTTCCGTGGACAGTTCTCCTCCGACCATAACGAGTCCCGTTGTGACCATTATTTCAAGGGATACCTTACTGAAGGGGTCCTTCTTTATAAATTCATCAAGAAGAGCATCCGCTATTTGGTCCGCTACTTTATCTGGGTGTCCTTCTGTAGGTGATTCAGCCATTCTAAGGGTATACATTTAGAAAATTATAGTATATATACTTAGTCCCAATAACCCAGCTTAAGGGAAAGCTCAAGGGCAACTTCTTTTAAGAGGGGGTCTATCTCATTTTTTAATCTGTCAAGTGATAACCTGTATATGGGAGCAAGAACCTCTATAGCACCTATGGGCTTCCCGAGGTAATCCCTTACGATACAAGCTCCTCCCGAGAGTTCCGTTTCGGTGCTGTATTCGTAATCAAATATGAAACCGCTTTCTCCGAGAACAGCTCTCCTTAAGGCTTTTGCGGAAGCGGTTGATGCGTCAAGTGTAAAGCGTTTTCCGAGTCTTGATTTTACCTTTACAGGTTTAATCGTTTCCTCTTCTGCAACGTAAACGATATACTCTCTTTTATCATCAAGAACCGCAAGGTTAACCGTTTCATTCAATTGAAATCTAAGGTTTTTCAAAACAGGTTCCGAGAGCTTTATGAAGGAGTTTTTCTGAGTAAATCCGTATCCGAGTCTGATAGCGTTTGCGGAAAGCTTATACTTTTCCGTTTCTTCGTCTTTTTCAACAAGTCCGTGCTCCTCAAAAGTTATGAGAGCCCTGAACACGTTATTCTTGCTGAGATTTAGCTTCTGACTTATTTCCGTAACGCCGGCCTCTCCCTTTTCCATCAAGTATTCAAGCACCTTAAAGGCTTTCTCAAGTGTCCGCATAAAAAGGATTTTAATACGCAAGTATTTATAACAGTTTTAACATTTTGTTTTAAAAATCTTGACAGGCCTTAAGCTTCCTATTAAAATTACCAATTAACTTTTCGGAGGTAGGGTATGAATAAAACAGCGTTTGATAACGTTTTTTACTGGGAAGGAAAGGCAAGAATCCCCCAGCAGGGAGAATTTATAAAGCTGAGGGAAGATAAAACCCTTGAAGTGCCCGACAATCCTATAATTCCTTTTATAGAAGGGGACGGAATAGGTCCCGAAATAACGGAAGCTATGCTCCTTATAGTTAATACCGCTGTTGATAAAACCTACAACGGTTCTAAGAAAATATATTGGGTTGAACTTCTCGCAGGAGACAAGGCGGAAGAAAAAACGGGAGAAAGATTACCTCAGGAAACGCTTGATATTCTAAAGGAATCCATAGTGGGTATTAAGGGACCCCTCGGAACGCCCGTAGGTAAGGGAGTTCGTTCTATAAATTCAGCACTCAGAAGAGCTTTTGATTACTACTCTGCGGTTAGACCCGTTTACTGGATGGGACAAGCTACTCCCATACCCGAACCCGAAAGGGTAGACCTGGTTGTATTTAGGGAAAACACGGACGACGTGTATGCGGGTATAGAGTTCTTTTCCGGAACACCGGAAGCCCAAAAAATGAGAGAGTTCCTCATAAAGGAAATGGGTGCAAAGGAAGAGAACTTCCCCGAAGACGTCGGTATTACCGTAAAGCCCATGAGCGAGTTTAAAACAAAGAGACACGTAAGGAAAGCTCTTAGGTATGCCCTGGAGAACGGAAAGAAGGTTGTAGCTGTAATAGGAAAAGGAAACATCATGAAAGCAACGGAAGGAGCTTTTATAAACTGGGCTTTTGAAGTAGCGGAAGAACCCGAATTTAAAGGAAAAGTGCTCACAGACCCCGAAGCGGAACCCTCAGACGGCCAGGTAAAGCTTGTAAAGGTTATCACCGACCAGATGTTAATGCAACTTGTTTTAAGACCCGAAGCCTACGACGTTATAATAGCTCAAAATTTAAATGGGGATTACGTTTCCGACCTTGCGGCCTCTCTCATAGGCGGTCCCGGTTTTGTGCCCAGCGGGAACATAGGAGACGGGTATGCTCTTTTTGAGAGCACTCACGGAACAGCCTGGGACATAGCGGGTAAAGGAATAGCTAATCCTTTATCCCTAACCCTTTCGGGAGCTATGATGCTTGAATATATGGGATGGAAAGAAGCAGCCGAGAAGATTTACGAAGCTGTAAGAAAAACACTTGCAGAACACATAGGAACACCAGACATCGCAAACGGCTTCAGGAAGCAAGGTATAGAGGCTAAGGAAGTAGGAACGATGGAATTTGCCCAGGAAATAGCGAGTAGGATAGAGTGATTTTCTTTTTTTCTTTTAAAAATTTTCTTATCCGAAGAATTAAATTATGGGTATGAAAGTAAAGGAAAAAAGTGCACTTTCTTCTGAAGAGAGAAGAAAGCTGCTCAAAGTTCTCACCTACGAGAAGGTAAACGGTAAACCCGTATACTACAGGGATTACAGAAAGGTTCTGAAGGGTGAACTCCCGCCGGAGGCGGTAATGGGAAGCAGTGAACTTCGGGCGGTTATAATTGCGATAATACTAAAGTATTTATTTAAAACTTTACCCGATGATTACATAATCTTGACTAATGAACTCGGATTTATTTATGCACCTAAAAGCTTCAGGAGCCTGGACATTGCGGTATATAAGAAAAGAGATTTATTAAAACCCCAGGATAAGTATACTAAGAAAACACCTATAGTGGTTATTGAAATAGATACAAAGGCAGACCTGTCCAGATACATTGGTCTTGAAGAATACATTTACGAAAAAACCCAAGGCCTTTTAGATGCAGGTGTTCAGAAAGTAATCTGGTATATAACAAAAGTTAAAAAAGTTCTTGTTGCCCAGAGGCAAAGAGATTGGATAACTAAGGATTGGGATAGTGATGTTGAAGTATTAGAGGGTGTGAAATTAAACTTGGAAAAGCTTTTAAGAGAAGAGGGAGTAGAAATTTAAAGGAGGTGCTTCATGAAGGTAAAAGTTAAGCAAAAGGAAGACTTTCACTTTATAGGGATAGGTCCTGCGGGAAGGGAAGTTCCTATTGATGCTGCGGACTATGTCGGCGGAAAAGGAAGGGGAATAAGACCACCGGAACTCCTCTTTCATTCAGTAGCAGGATGTGTGGGAATACACCTCTACGAAGCTCTTCACAAGGAAGGGAAACACGTAGAGGACATAGAGATTGAAACGGATGCGGAAAGAATTACCGACAGATATCCGAAGGTTTTTACAAAGATATACCTTTTCGTAAAAGTGAAGGGTGATGTTACGGAGAAAGATGTAAAGGATGCTCTTGAAAAGGTAATCTACAACCCCGGAACGTGTTCAATAGCCTACATGGTGAACCAAGTTGCACCTATAGAGTATAAAGTTGAAATTCTGTAAGGGGGACTTTTCCCCCGACTTTAAATTTTTGCAAAGCGGAGTATAAAAATGGCTGAAACGCTTAAAAAAGGCCTATCCGGAGAAGAAAGAAGAAAACTGCT
>CAYRMG010000063.1:0-5431 GCA_964425585.1 uncultured Aquifex sp.
AGAAACAAAATTGAACTTGCGGGAACGGAAATCCAGAGGGAAGTGGTAAGAAAATACTACAAGGAGGGAAAATCTTTAAGGAGCATAGAGAAAGAGCTAAAAGATAAAGGCTTAGAAGTTTCCAAAGAGAGCATAAGAAGGTTTGTGAAAAAGTATAAGGACCTTGCCAAAACACTCGTGGTTCTTGACCAAAAAGTTGACGATAAAACCCTCATAGAACAGGCTCAAAACCTGCAGGAAATAGCTTACGGGATTGTTCAGGAAGCCTTTTCGCTCTACCTTCATGAAGTCAGCGACCCCGCGGAGAGGCTTGCTTTTGCCCTTTCGTTTTTAGAAAAGATTTCCTCCGCAACGAGGGCAACAGCTCAGGTCTCAAAAACCAAACACGAGATAAGGCAATATTGGGAGGAATTGCTGAATGAAATAATGAACGTTATAAACACCATGAATGCTGACGAGGAAGTAAAAGAAAAATCCCTTGAGATTATAAAGAGAGCTTTCAAGGTGGTGCTGAAATGAGAGAAGAAACTCTGGTTAAAAAGCTAAAAGAGTTCTTTTCCCAGATGCTTCCTCCTCCTTCGGTTTTGGGGAAGGTCGTGAGAGTTTACGAAAGTGAGGGGAAAGCCCACTTCTTGAACTCCGTATATTCTGCGGATGTTGAACTTCTTGAGCTTGATGAAAGCGGAAACTTTAAAGACAGCGGAGTGATTGTCCCCGATGTTCCAATACTCTCAACAGGTGTAGGGAATCAGAGAGGGATATTTTTCCTTCCCGAGAGGGGAAGCATGGTGAAGGTTTCATTCCTTTACGGAAGCTGGGACTATCCCGTAATAGACGGAGTCCTTCCGTATGGAAAAGAGATACCTCAAAGAAAGGAAAAAGAAGCTGTAATAAAAGCTCCCGAAATTAGAGAAGAGTGTGAAAAGCTGTATCTTAAGGCAAACTCAAGCTCCAACCTTGACACTCCTATCTTCACGATTACCGGTGATGTAATCGTTCAAGGAAACCTGTTTGTTTCAGGGAACATCTCATCCGTAGGACAAACAACAGCACAGGGAGGACTGAAAACCTCACCCGAAGGTCAAACTATATTCGTTGACGAGCTGATTACCAAATATAACACTCACACGCACACGGACAGCAGGGGAAGTTCTACAAGTGTGCCTGATAAACAACTTCCTTAGGAAGGGGAAGGATATTGGGCTACGGAACCGATATTTACCTTATCAACGGAGACTTTATGATAAGTGCAAACGGAGACCTATTGATTCTTGACGAAAAGAAGACACTCATTCAGGACGTAATAAACAGACTAAAAACGGTGAAAGGTTCATACGAAATTCACCCGGATTACGGTTCTAACATCCACAGATACGTAAGAGCATCGGGAAACCACGAAACCGTTCTCTCTCTGATAAACGAAATAGAGGAAGAACTCTTAAAGGATCCCAGAATTTGGAAAGTTGACGTTCAAATTGTTCAAAGAACACTGAAAGGTTTAAAACTCCTCATAGAAGTCAAACCTATAGAAGAAAGCCCCTTTAACTTAGTTCTGTCCTTAGAAGAATCCGAAAAAATTAACCTTGCGGTTGAGGTGAGGGAGTTATGAAAAATCCTTACAGGAAAGGTGCAAACTTTGAGAGAAAAGTCAAAAAACTCTTTGAAGAGAAGGGTTTTACCGTTGTGAGGAGTGCAGGCTCACACTCAAAGGCTGACCTTCTGATTAAAGAACTTTCCCTTTCCGTTCAGTGTAAAGCTCTGAAATCTTTCTCAGCCTATCGCCTAATGGAAAATGCGGATTGTCTGATTGTAAAAGCAAACTACAAAAAGCCCTTAATAGTCATTCCCTTAGAAAAATTCTTAGAGGTGATTAAGGATGGAGCTCGTTCCTGAAAAAAACTTTGAGGAAATTCTAAAAGAAGCCATTGAAGAAGCTTTAAGACTTTTCCCTCAAATCACAAACTACAATGTAGGTGGTGCTTTCAGAACACTGCTTGAAATTGACGCAAAACTCCACGAACAACTCTGGACCTTTCTCAGAGAGATTATCGTCCCGAACATGTTCGTGATTACCGCGAGAGGGAAGTGGCTTGACCTTCACGCTCAAACTTTCGGAATCATGAGAAAACCCGCAAAGAAAACTAAAGGAATAGTAATCTTCAAAAGAGCAGGAGAAGGAAACATTAGAATCCCTAAAGGTTTTGTTGTCAAAACCAAACCAACCATATTCGGAGAAAGCTTGAAGTTCCTCACTTTAGAAGAAAAACTCCTTCCCGAAGGTATAAACGAGGTTCAGGTTCCCGTTGAAGCGGAAAAAGAAGGAAACATTTACAACGTCGCTCCTTACACAATAACACAAACAGAAGTTTACGCTCCCGTAGAAGTTTACAATCCCGAAAACTGGATAATTGAAGAAGGAGCTGATGAAGAGGACGACGAGAGTCTAAGACAGAGGATACTCCTCGTTTGGGCTACAAAAAGCCTTTTCATTAAAGATTACTACCGCTTTCACGCCCTTGGTGTTAAGGGAGTGGTTGATTGCTACGTAGACGACCAGCACCCGAGAGGCCAGGGAACGGTGGACATTTACATCGTCTCAAGTAGCGGACTTCCTACAAATGACCTCATTCAAAAGGTTCAAAACCTCATGAACGAGGTGAAAACTCCCGCAGCGGACGTTCTCGTAAAAAGCCCTACACCAAAATACATAGACATTTCAATCCAAATAGAAACCTTCAAACCCGCTGACACGCAATCCCTTGAAACGGAAGTGAGAAACAGAATTAAAGCCCTTTTCGTTTACACGAAGGAATACGAAAACAGGATAAAGTTTTACAACGAGCGGAGATTTCGCATAGGCTCTAAGGTTCAGCTTTCAACGATAATTGATGCTCTTATGGATTTGCCTCAAGTCAAAAACGTCGTTATCTTAGAACCATCTTCCGACCTTGAACTTCAACCTTCGGAACTTCCCGTCCTGAGAAACTTAAACATTCAAATAATCTGAAATTTCGGAAAACTCAGAATCTCTACTTCTCATTTTCAACTTTTGATGGCGGAGAAAAAAGAAGCTCAAAAGTTCAAAGCTAAAGAATTGGCTAAAAAGCTACTGATAGTGAAATCTCCCAAGGGAACGGTTCTCAGAGACAGAACGTATCTTTTTGAAGCCATGAAGACAAAATTCGGAATATCCGACGAAACCCTTATAACCGAGGAAGAGTTCAAGAAAAAGCTCGCTCAAGTAGAAAAACACGGAGGTGAATAATGCTCGGCGGTGCAAAAATTGCTTTCAGAGACGGAGGGCTCGGGCTCGTTCCGAGCTATCCCACCGGAATACCGCTGTTTGTAGGAAGTTCAAACTCCGGAACCGCTTCTCCCAATACCGTATATCACCTTACATCAGACAACCCCGAAAAAGTTTTAGAACTTTTTGGGAACTCAACTCTTACAAAGAGAATCCTTGACGCTTTTTCCGTAGGTGCGGGAATAGTCAGGGCGATAAAAGCCCAGGACTCAACTCTTGCAAGTTTAATGACCGCTGTTGAAGAAGGAGTAAATCAATCCCTGATAGACGGAGAGAAAAACTTTGAGTTTATAGTTCTTACGGACACTGCGGATAAAACTATAGCTTCCGCACTATCTTCATACCTTCAAAACCTTGAACAATCTCAGGACGTTTATACGTGGGCAATACTGTGTGCAAGGGATAAAGCAAATACCGAAGATTACGATACATACGTCAACAATCTCATAACCGAATGGCAGGGATTTACACATCCGAGAATTTGTGTAGTTCCTATACATACAACCATTACTAACCTCACCGGAGAAGTGCGGCACGACAACGTTCAGGGAATAATAGCGGGACTGGTTTCTACCGCAAAAGTAAACGAAGATATAGGCTGGATAGAAAAGTTCAAAATTCCCAACATTGTAGAACTTCCGAAAGGTTTAAATCTTGCACACATACAGGCACTGGACGATGCGGGATTTTTAACAGTCCGAACCTACAACGGAGTGAAGGGATACTTTGTGACCTCTCCGAGAATGTTTGTAGAGGAAACCTCGGACTTTCATCTCATTCAATACCGAAGAGTATCCGACAAGGCGGGAACGCTTATAAGAAAAGCTCTCCTTGAGTTCGTAAGAGCGGATGTAAGGGCTCCCATAGATGCGGACCCTCAAAATCCTCCTCCTCCCGAAAAATCGCCAACCATTCACGACATACTAACGAGAATGAAGGCAATCCTCAGGGACGAAATGTTCAAAAAACAGGAAATATACGGTTATCAGGTCTGGATACCTGAAGGACAAAACATATGGTCCACTAAAAAACTTCAAGTCAAATACAGGATAGCTCCGAATCCCGTTCTCGTATGGATAGAAGGAGAATTCAGGTTCTGGAACCCCCTTCTGGAGGGTAGGAAATGAATATAAGAATCAACGGCAGACTGTTTGACTGGGCATCAATAGAGATAACCATAGGAAATACTCCAAAAGAGATAGCGGACTTCGTTGTAGAAATTGAGTATTCGGGGAAAGGAAACTTAAAGACAAGATACGGTAGAGGCCCGAAACCGATAGGCTGGTCAAAGGGAAAAGAAGAGTTTGAAGGAAAGATAACGCTTAACAACGAAGGCTATGACATCCTAATGGCGTGGGCAAAAGAGCAAGGTTATAACCAGATTTGGGACCTGCCACCCGTGGACATATCCGTTCACTACATGGATGACAAGAAAAACAGGGTTTTGACTGATGTTCTTGAAGGTGTAAAGTTTGACGAGCCGAAAAAGAGTGCAAAGTCCGGAGATGAGGAGTTAACCGTAGAACTGAAACTTCTAATTCAAAACATTAAGTGGGCGGAATAAAATGGGAGACATAAGGGACAAAACAACAAAATGGCTCTGGAGTATAGCACCATCCCATATGAAGGAAGGGAATAAACCCGACGAAGAGAGGGACAGCTATAAACTCTTTTCCGTGTGGGCTAAAAATACCGAGAAATTTAAAGAAAAAGCCTACGAGGTTAGAAAAAATCGCTTTCCCCAGTATGCAAATCCCGATACCTTAAGATTTCTCGGAAAGGAAAGGGGAATAGAACCATACATAGAAGGAGAAAGCTTAGAGGATTACAGGAAAAGAGTAATAAGTGCTTTAGAATTTTGGCAAAAAGCTGGAAGCGTAAGAGGAATTAAGGAAGTTTTGAAAAAGCTCGGATTTGAAAACATTGAAATAAAAAGAGCAGGAGGAGACAGGTGGGCGGAGTTTATAGTAGAAATCTCAACACCGGATAGACAGATAACACTAACACTCAGGGATTTTCTGATTGAACTGATAAATACGTTAAAGCCCGCACACGAAAAACTTGCGGAGCTTATCCTTTACTACCTTTCAAAAGGAGAAGTCTACATCTTTGCAGGCTCAATGGCCG
>CAYRMG010000064.1:0-4736 GCA_964425585.1 uncultured Aquifex sp.
ATCAATAGGGTTTTTACAAAAAATAGCCTCTCGTTACCCCTCGTCTTCGGAAAAGACTGAAAATCAACACCTTCGTCGCTAACCTTACAAAATCAAGCCCTTGAGCCAATTTTCCCTATTCAATTGCCAAGGAGCCGAAAGGGGCTATCCCAAACCCTTGATTTCCAATTTTGATATAATCCTTCCTGATTTTTTTATGATTTGTATCAGGGTATCGGGTTATCCTCGTTTATAAGAATTCCCCGCCTTTAGATGAGCTTTAGTGTGTGAATTTTCTAATAAAATTTTTATGGGATGGAAAAAGCAAATAAACGAGGTATAAAGATAGACGTAAAGAATCTTAATTTTTATTACGGAAGTAGACACACGCTGAAGGATATAACTTTTCCCGTCTATGAAAGAAAGATTACCGCAATAATAGGACCTTCCGGATGCGGGAAAACGACCCTTTTGAGATGTTTTAACAGAATGCACGACCTATATGAAAATGTGAGATACGAAGGGGAAGCAATACTTTACCCCGACGGGATAAACCTTATAGGTGAGGATGTAGACCCTATCCTCGTGAGAATGAGGATAGGCATGGTTTTCCAAAAGCCGAATCCATTTCCCAAGTCTATATATGAAAATGTTGCTTATGGCCTAAAGCTTAGGGGAATTAAGAAGAAGTCAATTCTTGACGAGAAAGTTGAGAAAGCCCTTAGGGACGCAGCCCTTTGGGATGAAGTGAAGGACAAACTCCGCGATAACGCCTATTCCCTATCGGGAGGACAACAACAAAGACTTTGTATAGCAAGGGCTATAGCGGTTGAGCCCGAAGTTTTGCTCCTTGATGAACCTACATCAGCCCTTGACCCTATATCAACCGCAAAAATTGAAGACCTTCTTGTTGAGCTCAGGAATAAACTCACCATAGTGATAGTTACCCATAATATGCAGCAGGCTGCGAGAATATCGGATTTCACCGCCTTTATGTATATGGGGGAACTCGTTGAGTTCGGCCCCACGGAAAGGATATTCACAAAGCCCGAAAAGAAGCTAACCGAAGATTACATAACGGGCAGGTTTGGTTGATTAAACCCATGGAATTGAAACCTGTTATTCCATCATAATCTATTTACGGAGGTTTAAAAATGCAGCTTATGGACCCTGAGAAGATGAAAAAACTCCTTGAAAAGGCAAAGCAAAAGGGATGGATAACAGACCAAAACGTTGAGATAAAGTTCGTTATCCTTGACCTTAAGCCCAAGTGGATGAAATGCAGAAGAACCAAAAGACTTGTATTCCAGTTTCACATGCTGGGTGATGCCGAGAATAAAACCCTTTGCGGTAAGACCCTGGAGGAATACCAGATACTTCCCGAAAGGCAGGAAAATCTTGTTATAACACAGGTTAATATGATGCTCGGAGGGTTGGGCGTTCTCGTTTTCTTTGACTTGTGTCCCGAATGTTTCGGAAATGTAAACAGATGTGAACCCCTGAAGGAAGGTGAAAAGGAAAAGCTAAAGGAGGAAGGTTTAACAAGCTGAGTATAATACTTTCGGGAGGTGGCAGATGTATAGAACCTATCTCTTTCTTCACCTTTTTTTTGCAATAGTTTGGATAGGAGGAATGTTCTTTAATGTGCTTTTTCTGAGTCCCGCACTTCGTTCCGCAAAGGAAGATTGCAGACAGGATATAGCCCCGAAGGTTCTGGGAAAGTTCTTCATGAGTGTATGGCTTGCCATTTTTATCCTATTCGGAACGGGGATGGCTATGTGGCACAAGTTCAGACCTGATTTTAATACGAATCCCCTATTTCACCTTAAGTTAATTTTATTCGCCATAATGGTTATAAACTTCCTTTACATCCACCTTTTCCTCTACAGGAAGCGCCTTTTCAGCCAGATTCCTATATTTGTAGGTATAAACCTGATTCTCGGGACGATTATCGTTCTCATAATAACCTATATAAGGTGAATGAGTTTTTAGAAAGTGTAAAAAACACGCCAGAATTTAAGGTTCTTTTTGCCCTTTTCCTCGGCTTTATTATAGGTCTTGAGAGGGAGGTAAGGGCTAAGTTCGGACACGATATATTCGCAGGGGTGAGAACCTTTCCCCTTATATCGGTTCTCGGAACCATATCGGGATTGCTTTATCTAAAAACCCTTTCGGATTATTTGCTAATCTTTACATTTCTCAGTCTATCCCTTCTTGCAACACTCAGTTATTGGAAAGATAAAAGCATGGGAATAACTACGGAGGTAGCCTCCTTTATAACCTTTTTCATAGGTATTTTTGTAGCCTTTGGGGAGTTTTATCTCTCTGTCTTCTTAACCATACTTACCACCTTTGTGCTTGTTTTGAAGCATAAGCTTGAAAGAATAGCCAGACTTATGGAAGAGGAGGATATAATAGCCGTTCTTAAGTTTTTTACAGTTTCCGCCGTAATACTTCCAATTTTGCCCGATAAAGAGGTAATAAAAGGACTGAATCCTTCAGAAGTCTGGAAGTTTGTAATACTTGTATCAACGGTAGATTTTATAGGATACTTCCTCCTGAAGTATAAGGGAAGCAAGAGCCTTCTCCTTACTGGAGTGATAGGCGGTCTTACATCAAGCACAGCTGTAACTATGGCCTTCTCTTCCCTTTCCGCAAGGTTTCCGCAGTTTTCCTCCCTTGTCTTTTTCGGGATTATTCTCTCCTGGAGCACTATGTTCTTAAGGGTTGTTTTTTATACAGCGGTTATTTTTCATAAACTTACACCTTTCGTTTTACTTATTCTGTTGCCATACTTCCTTATACTTTTCCTATTCTCGCTATACCTTTTCCTAAAGGGAGAAAAGGAAGCCAAAACGGAAAAGGACGTTCCCTTAAAGAATCCCTATACGCTTACCCAGGCCTTAACCTTCGGTGTTTTCTATAGCGTTATAAGTGTCATATCCGTTTACCTTGAGGAGTTCTTCGGTGATAAAGGCATATATATACTCAGTTTTATATCGGGAATAATGGACGTTGATGCAATAACATTGCTACTTTCAAATATGGCAAAAGGGGGAAATGTTGAGCTTCTTGTGGCTTCAACGGGAATAATTCTTGCGGTTATCTCAAATAACCTATTTAAGTCCGCTTACGGAATTGCTTTCGGCAGTAGAAAGTTAAAAATTTACTTTTCCCTCGTTCTTATGTTTACTTTTCTTTACCTTTTCCTGATTACAAGCCTCTCAATCCTTCTTGAGAGATTACACATTATCTCGTAGGGGATTGTTCCCGCATCTTTTGCAAGAGAGGAAAAAGTTCTTTCTTCGTTTACAATGTAAACCCAATCCCCCGTTCTTGCTTGTGTTCCGCTAAGGTCAACCATCGTCATATCCATGGTTATGTTCCCAAGGATAGGCACTTTTTTCTCCCCGTAAAGCAAAAAACCCCTGTTTGAAAGCGTTTTCATGAGTCCGTCCGCATATCCGAAGGCTACAACCCCCAACTTTGTTTTCTTCCGAGTTATGTAAGTTCTTCCGTAAGATACGGGATAGTTTTGGGGAAGTTCTTTTACCGATAGCAATCTGGCCTTTAATCGTAGTGCAGGTTTAAGCCCGAGGGGATAATCCCTTAAGGGTTTTTCACCGTAAATGGCAAGACCCACCCTAACGTGTGTTGTAAAGGGAACCCTGTAAATCAATCCCGCAGAGCTCTCAAGGTGTATATACTTAACCCCTTTGTAGTTTTTAAGAATCTCTTCAAAACGCTTTATCTGTTTCTCGGAAAACTCCCTATCTGAAGGTGTTGAAAGATGAGACATTACTCCTTCAACCCTCGGGTCTTTTATAACCTCGTTTGTAAATCCGAGCCTTCCCATTCCTGTGTCGTATTTAACGTGAAACTTGACATTTTTGTCTTTTAGAACCTTAAGGTGTTCAAAGTCGGAAATGACGGGTGTTAACTTGTATTCCTCAACGAGCTTTATATCCTCATCAAGTATTCCCCCGAGGATAAGTATCTTCTTTTTTATACCGAACTCCCTCAGTTCAACCCCTTCCTGGGTGCAGGCAACCGCAAAAGCTTCAACCTCATTTAAGTTTTCCAGTATGGAGGATATCTCCTTTGCACCTATTCCGTAAGCATTTGCCTTTATTACCGCTATTATCTTCTTTCCGCTGAAGTTGTATATCTCCTTTACGTTGTGGATTATCCTCTCTTCCATTATCTCAAGAACAGCCCTTCTCATTCATGAGCTATTTTAAAATTTTCCTATGGAGATAAAGGAGGTAAATCTGAAGCTGATAAAGAAAAGGCTTGAGAGCATTTCAAATAAAAACGGGGACGAGAGGATAAGAGAACTCCAAGTTCTCCTAAGGACTCTTTATCCGCTTGTTGCGGATACAAAGGGAGATAAGGTTCTTGAGCTTTATACAAAGTTGAAAAAGGGAGAAGGAGCGGATGAAGCGGAAAGCTTCATAAAGGAAACCCTAAACTCACTTTAGTATATCCATAACCTTTTTAATACTTACTCTCATTCTCTCAAAGGCTTTTGCCAGTTCTCCTATTTCATCTTCTCCCTTTATGGGTATTTTGTCTTCAACATCCCCTTTGCTAATTTTATCCGCATGCTCTTTTAAAACCTCTATGGGTTTAAAGACGTATCTCTCAAGAATGTAGAAGATTACGAACATTATGAGTATGTTTACACCGAAAACCGCTCCTCCTTTTATAAGTCCCTCAAGCTTTGCCTGGAGAAGCGTTGCCTCGTAAGGTTCATA
>CAYRMG010000065.1:0-4376 GCA_964425585.1 uncultured Aquifex sp.
TGAGGGAAGTAATGTATGCGTCATCAAGGGCGTTATGTCTTCCTTTTAAATCTATTCCGTATTCCCGAGCTATATCGTCAAGACTTTTTCCTTCGTAAAATCTTCTTGTGTAGAGACTCAGAATATCCAGCTTATAGTTAATTAGAGGATAACCGAAGTAGCGTTTTGAGTATTTTTCAATAAGGGTTGTGTCATACCTAATGTAGAAGCCTACAAGCACACACCCTTTTATATATAAAAGAAAATCTTTAGTTACTTTCTCAGGATTTTCCCCTTCCTTTTCTAAGTCTTCCTTTGTTATGCCGTGTATCTCGGAGGCTTTTATTTCTTTAGTTTTTAAAAGCTTATAAAATGCGGTTGATACATCAACAGATAGATTGATAACCTTAATAGCGCCGATGGAAAGAAGTTCTGCTTTCTTTACATTTAGGTCTGTGGCTTCGCAGTCAAAAACTACAAATGTCGTTTCTTTAACTTTTTTATTGAGGTCTATATCTTGGTAAAAGAGTTTAAAGTAGGGGCTTTTTTTTGCATACTTTAGGAGAAATTTTTCTTTTAAGGTATTCAAAAGCTTCATATCAAGAGGGAAGATAAAGAAGATATCTGTTTTCAATGAATGATTGGAACTCTCTGACAATTTTGAAAGCGTCCTTAAGGAGATCTTTTTCGATTTTTGTAAGTGCATCGGGATTAACATAGTTATCCGGTTCCTCTCCGCGTTTTAGTTTTTCGGTTTGGGATTTTAGCCTTATGTATTGTAAATATTTAAAGGCCTCAGAAAGATCTTCGGATAGCGTGTTGGGAATTACATTCATGTCTTTGAGTTTACTTATTCTTTCAAGTGTGTTTGTTTCCCTTATACCGTTCCTCACGGAAAGCACCCTCACACCGTGGGTTATGGGAAATATTCCTCCCTTTTTCAGGTCTATTCCCTTTTTTTCCGTTTTCAGCTTTCCGAAAAGTCCTAAGGGAGGTTTGAATCTTACAGCATCTTTTAACATATAAGCTATAGTAAGGTCATTCTCTTTTGCCAATCTAAAAACGGTTTCCCTTAGTTCTTCTTCAAGTGTTTTGTCTCCGAAAGCATTCCTAAAGTCAAGGAATATACCCAGCTTTAAAGTATTTTGGGGCTCGGGATTTGAAAACCAGTTCTCAAGGGTTTTAATCCACTCCGTTTTTCCCTTATTCCACTCTACGTTTCTAACCATTACGTTTGAAGGACAGGGAGGAAATCCAATTTTGAGTAAGATATCGGAAATCTTTTCACCGAATGTTTTGAAGTATTCCTTCAGGTCAACATCAAGGGAAAGGTGGGAATCGTCATAAATCAGGGCATTGTCCTGGTCCGTCCTTAGGGTTTGCTCCTTTCTGCCTTCGCTTCCTAGAACGAGAATACTAAAGGGAGCTATAGGTTCAAGTCCTATTTCTTTTATCGCTAATTTTACAGCTTTTGATATAAATTTATCATTCAGCTCCGCAATAAGTTTGCTTATTATTTCCGGTCTTACCCCTTCGGAGAAAAGGTTCAAAATAGTGTCGTCCATGAGCGAATAGAGGTATGATAAGTCCCTTGTATCCCTTGATTTTTCTATTTCCTTTACAAGAACGAGGGTATTCTGAGTTTCAAAGGCTATTATGTCCCTATCTTCAATAACGCCTAATATTTTTTCTCCATCATTTACGGCGACGCGCCTTATATTATGTTTCACCATAAGGAGTATAACGTCAAATAGGAAGTCCTCGGGAGATACGTATATTATCGGTGAGCTCATTATATCTTTTGCTTTAACTTCGGAAGGATTTTTTTCTTTTGCCACAATCTTTTTTAGGATATCCCTTTCGGTAACTATTCCTTCCTGCTTTCCTTTAACTATTACACAACCCGAATTTTCCTGAACCATTTTTTTTGCAAGGTGCAGAGCTGTTTCTTCCTCCCCTACAAATGGAACAACTCTTATCTTCAGGTTTTTTACCTGAAGGGTTAAAAACTTTTCAAAACTGCTTTCCTTTTTTATTGCTTCCTTTGTGTAGGAAAGTTTTGCCGCAAGAGAAGAAGCAAAGAAGTTTTTAAATTCGGGATACTTATCAACCAGCTTTTTAAAAATTTCTTTAGGTATTAGATAAAGTATTACATCGGTTTCTGCAACAGCTGTTGAAGTTGGAGGATTACCCGTAAGAAGCGAGATATAACCGAAGGTGTCCCCCTCCTGGAGGAAATCTATTTCTTTTCCCTGTGATTTTAGGGAAACATTTCCCTTCCTTATGATGTAAAGATACTCAAGGGGATTTGACCCTTCTGTGAATATAACACTCCCTTTCGGGTAATACTTTATCTTTATGTTTCTTGAAAGGATTTCAAGGGAAGAGGGGGAAAGGGAGGAAAAGGGGTAATAGGTTCTTAAGAAGTCCTCTATATCGGTTATCATACTTCGTGAATCTTTTTAGGATACCTTATATCCTCTACAAGTTTCTGAACCCTTTCGGATGGAGGAGGCGTCATTATTGTTACGATATAGGAAACTATAAGGTTTGCAATAAGGCCGAAAACTCCCGAAGCGGTATGCTGTATTCCCGCTATGGAAAATCCTTGTGTCTTATTTAGGTATATATAGATAATCGTAACTAAAAGTCCCACTATCATTCCCGCAATTGCCCCTTGTCTGTTTAGCCTCTTCCAGAATATACCGAGAACAAGAGCCGGGAAAAAGGATGCGGTAGCCAGAGAAAACGCCCAAGCAACTATTTGAACGATAAAACCAATCTTCATAGCTGCAACAAATCCGCCTATTATTCCCGCTACAGCAACGGCAGCCTTTCCGAGCATGACTACCTTCTTTTCGGGAGCTTGGGGATTTATCATCTTGGCGTATAAGTCGTTTGATATTGCAGCGGCTATAACGAGCAGCAACCCATCAGCGGTGGAAAGTGCCGCAGCAAGACCACCAGCCATAACAAAATATCCAATAAGGAGGCTAAGACCCGCTATTTCCGGTGTTGCGAGAACGATTATATCCCTATGTATATTTAACTCAGCCCATTGGATTATACCGTCTCCGTTCTTGTCTATTACGTTGAAAAGTCCAACTTCAGCCCATTTTTGTGCCCATGCGGGAAGCTGATCTACAGGCTTTCCTACAACGTCCTTGAGTATCACATATCTTGAGAAAGCTGCATAAGCAGGAGCTGTAAGGTAAAGTATAGCTATAAAGAACAATGCCCAGCCAGCGCTCCACCTTGCTTCCCTTACAGATGGGGTTGTAAAGAATCTCATAAGAACGTGCGGGAGTGCCGCAGTTCCTGCCATAAGAACAAACATGAGTGCGAGGAACTGGGTCATGGTAAACTTGGCATAGGGTTCTATGTAATGGGGTGTTATGCCGTGCTGTGTTTCAAGGTCAGTAATCCATTGAAGAACGTTCCCGTAAAGAAATTGGGGAAGAGGTATTCCAAACCACTGCATGGCGAGAAGTGAAACGGGAAGGAGATAAGCCGTTATGAGAACGATATACTGAGCCACTTGAGTCCACGTTATTGATTTCATTCCCCCTATTATGGTTGTCGCTATTATCACAACCATACCTATCGCTATACCTATCTCAAAGGGGACACCGAACAGTCTTCCCATTATGATACCGACACCCGCTACCTGTCCTACCATGTATGTGAAGCTTATGATTATCGCTATTATCAACGCAACCAGTCTGGCAAAATTGCTCTCATACCTTTCCGCTATAAAGTCGGGGACGGTAAACTTACCGAACTTTCTGAGATACGGAGCTATAAGTAATGCAAGAAGGACGTATCCCCCTGTCCACCCCATTATGTATGCAAGGCCATCGTATCCGAGTGCGTATAGGGCTCCTGCCATTGAGATAAAGGATGCCGCACTCATCCAGTCAGCAGCTACAGCCATACCGTTCCAGAATGCGGGTATTCTCCTTCCTGCAACGTAGAACTCCGCAGCCTCAGTAGCCCTGTTGTAGACAGCTATAGCCATGAAAACTATAACTATGCCGAAAACTATCACATAACCGAGCCACTCCATCGCTTACTCCTCCACTCCGTATTTCTTATCAAGGTTGTTCATAATCCACGCGTATATGAAAATTTCCACAACGAACGTAATTACGGAGAGTTGCGCACTTATCCAGTAATGAGCGGGAAAGCCGAAAATTGTGGTCTTAGAAGCAAAGAGTGCTTTAGCTATTAATGCCCCTCCGTAAGATACAATAGCCCATATTATTAATAGGGTTGTTATGATTGCTATATTGGCTTTGTGATAGGCTTGAAGTTTTTCTTTTTCCATAATCCACCTCCTTATAACGATGTTTCAATAAATGATAGATTTCCTTCCCATGAAATTCAAGAAAAATCTA
>CAYRMG010000066.1:0-4239 GCA_964425585.1 uncultured Aquifex sp.
CCTCTTACTGCCTTGGTTTAGGGGTGGAAGTATGAAGCATATATAAATTTTCCTATATATTAATCCCTGAAGATGGTTGAAGGGAAAAAGGAGGTGAAAAAGATGAAGAAAGTGAAAGTTTTAGACATTCAAGTGGGGGGGAGCCTAATGCTCGTATTGCTTTTACTTTCGCTGGAACTTTTTGCCTCTTTCTATCTTCTTGAAATACTCCTCTATCCTCTCCATCTGCCCATATATCTATTCTCTCATTCCCCTTATATTGGCATCCTCTTATAACGCTTAAGTTTTCGTATTTTCTTTTAATTTTTTCCATAATGTTGACACAGAGTATACATCAGAGATATTAATTCCTATGCCAGAGGAGCACAAAACCGAAAGAGCAACCCCTTACAAAAGGAGAAAGGTAAAGGAAGAGGGAAACGTTGCAAAAAGCCAGGAAATAGCTTCATCCCTCGTTGTTCTTTTTTCCGTAATACTTCTTTTTTTCTCGGGTGCTTATATACTCAAGGAAATTTTAAAGGCTTTGCTAATAATAACGGGTTTCATACAGGGGGATATACCGAGCCTTGAAGGGATATTTAAGAATATCTACCTTGACCTTATGAAGGTTTTACTTCCTCTTTTTTTCATGTCCTTGCTTGTGGTTTTTCTTTCTCATGTAGCCCAGTTCGGCTTTATTTTTACGTTAAAACCTTTGTCTTTTAAGGCGGAAAGGTTAAACCCCTTTGAGGGTATTAAAAGGCTCTTTTCATTAACGACGTTATTTGAAACGGTAAAAAGCACGCTGAAGGCTATCCTCCTCATAGGCATAGCCCTATTCATTCTTAAGGGTAGCCTGGATTTTTTCCTTGAGTCAGCTTCCTTTCCCGTAGTTGAAGCGATAAATAGGTTTATTAACATTACTATAGGTGTTTTGATAGTTATCGGGGTGGTTGCCTTTTTTATAGCCCTTCTTGATTACGCATTCCGAAAATGGCAGTATGAGAAGAAAATAATGATGTCAAGAAGGGAGCTAAAAGAGGAGTATAAACAGCTTGAGGGACATCCCGAAGTCAAGGGGAGGCTAAAGGCACGTATGAGGGAGCTCGCAAAGAGCAGAATGATGGCACAAGTGCCAAAATCAACGGTTATAATAACAAACCCCACCCACATAGCGATAGCCCTGAGATATGACCCCGAAAAAGATAAAGCTCCCCTTGTAATTGCGAAGGGAAAAGGACTCATAGCTGAGAAAATAATTGAGATTGGAAGAGCTTACGGCGTTCCTATAGTGAGAAAGCCTGAACTCGCAAGGGCACTATACCCTGCGGTTGAAGTTGGGAAAGAAATATCCCCGAAGTTTTACAAAGCGGTTGCGGAAGTAATAGCTTATGTTATGTTTAAAAGAAAAAAAGTTTACGCCTGAGCACGGAGGAAATGGTCAACTTTTTTCGCAACCTCTTCTGAAGCCTTTATAACGCTGTTCATTGAAACACCGTAAAGCCAATTACCCGTAAGGAAAAGGCCGGGATAATCTTTTTCCATTTCCTTTGCAAGTTCCAGGAATCTTCCGTATCCGACGTTATACTGGGGTATAGCCCGCTTCCATCTATCTATCCTTATATGGTGTATATCTTTTATGGGAAGTATCTCGTGGAGTTCCTTCTCAATTATTGCGATTATCTCCTCATCCGAAAGCTCTATAACTTCCCTATCCGTAGCACCACCGAGGAACACCGCAAGGAGTTCCTTCCCTTGAGGAGCCCTTTCGGGGAAAAGCTTTGATATGAACATAGCACCCAGAATTCTCTTTCCCTCAGCCCTCGGAACGAGAAAACCAAATCCGTCGGGAACGTTGCCCTCAACACCTACATTTACAACTATGACAGGCGGATAATCTATCTTGTCAAACTCCTCACTTGCACTGAAAGAGATTTCCTTAAGAAGATAAGAAGAGGTATAGGCAGGAGAGGCCACGACCACGCTTTTTGTTTCTACCTTTTTTCCCCTAACATCAAGCTTAAACTTATCCTCAAATTTCCTCATTCTGAGAACTACGTTTTCCGTATGAATTTCTAAGTCCTTAGAGAGCGTTTCAATTAACTGAGAAAGACCCTCGGGGAAGGAAACGAGCTTTCCCTTCGGCATTAACCTTTTTTCCTTGAAGAAAGCTTTCAAGAGGCTTCCGTATTTTTTTTGAACTTCGTAAAGTTTAGGGGTTGCATACTTCAGGGATAGTTTTTCCGGGTCTCCCGCATACACCCCCGAAAGAAAGGGAGCAACAATGTAATTTAAAAATTCATCTCCGAAGTGTTCCCTTATGAATTTTCCGACGGATATATCTTCTTCTGTTCCCTCCTTGAAAAATTCCGTAAAAACTTTCAGTTTTGAACCGAGTGAAAGAAGGGGAGTCGTAAGAAACTCAACCGGGGACATAGGGATGGGTATTAGCTCTCCTTCCTTGTATATATATCTGTATTTTGAGGCAGGACTTGCTTCAAGGGGTTCTAAGTTTATCTCCTTGAGGAAATTTAAAACTTCATCGTCTACAAGTAGGGTCTGAGGTCCCGCTTCCATAAGGTAGCCGTTTTCCTTTACCGTTTTTATCGTTCCGCCTATGCGGTCGTCTTTTTCGTAAACTACAACGTCAAAACCCCTTCTCTTTAATCTATATGCAACGGAGAGCCCCGAAATTCCCGAACCTACGACAACTACATCTCGCATATGGAAATTTTAAAAAATTTAGTCTACCCAATAGTTAGGAGCTTCCTTCGTTATCTGAACATCGTGGACGTGAGACTCCCTGTATCCCGCCCACGTTATCCTTACGAACTTAGCCCTTTCCTGAAGCTCCTTTATGTTTCTTGCTCCTACGTATCCCATACCGGAGCGAAGTCCGCCGACAAGCTGATAAACCACATCCGCAAGCCTTCCCTTATACGGAACTCTTCCCTCTATTCCTTCGGGAACGAACTTCTCAAGTTTTTCCTGTCCGTATCTATCCGATGAAATTCTTGAACTCATAGCTCCGAGAGAACCCATTCCCCTGTAAACCTTGTAAGCCCTTCCTTGGTAGTAGATTGTCTCTCCCGGTGCCTCTTCCGTTCCCGCGAGGAGATTTCCGAGCATTACCGCATTTGCTCCCGCAGCAAGGGCTTTGACTATATCGCCGGAATACCTTATTCCACCGTCAGCTATTATGGGAATACCGTATTCTTTTGCAACGTTTGCACAGTCCATTATGGCGGTAAGCTGAGGAACTCCGACTCCTGCAACTATCCTCGTTGTGCATATAGAGCCGGGTCCAACACCAACCTTTACCGCATCCGCTCCGGCTTCTATAAGTGCTTTTGTTCCTTCACCCGTTGCCACGTTTCCCGCTATAACGTCAAGGTTAGGATACAGACTTTTTATCTTTTCAACGGTTTGAATAACCCTTTTTGAGTGTCCGTGAGCGGTATCAACAACTATAACATCCACACCCGCTTCAACAAGAGCGGAAACCCTGTCAAGTGTCTCTTCACCCGTTCCTACAGCCGCGCCCACCCTGAGCCTTCCGAGTTCATCTTTACATGCGTTCGGATACTTCCTTCTCTTTACTATGTCCTTTATTGTTATAAGTCCTCTTATTCTCCCTTCATCATCAACTATAGGGAGCTTCTCTATCTTGTATTTCCTGAAAATCTCTTCCGCATCCTCAAGGGTTATTCCTTCCTTAGCGGTTATAAGTTTTTCTTTTGTCATAAACAGGGAAACCTCTTTTTCGTAATCTTCGGGTTTTATGAATCGCAGGTCCCTGTTTGTAAGAATTCCTACGAGTTTTCCTTTATCGTCAACAACGGGAACACCCGAAATTTTATACTTTGCCATTATATCAAGAGCTTCCTTTACTTTCGTATCCGGCCTCACCACGACGGGGTTTACTATCATCCCGCTTTCGGATTTCTTTACCTTTTCAACTTCCTCCGCTTGTCTCTTAATGGGTAGATTTCTGTGGATTATACCTATCCCCCCTTCCCTTGCGAGGGCTATAGCAAGTCTTGCCTCCGTTACTGTATCCATAGCGGCGGAAATTATCGGAATGTTAAGCTTAATACGCTTTGTCAGATAAGTTGATACATCAACCTCGTGGGGTAAAACTTCGGAATATTGGGGAACTAAAAGAACATCGTCAAAGGTTAAACCTTCCTTTACCAGCTTCTCAACTTCTACCATAGATATATTATCTTACATCCTTCGGCTTTTGTGTAGGAGATGTGG
>CAYRMG010000067.1:0-4152 GCA_964425585.1 uncultured Aquifex sp.
GTGGTGCCGGTGGCGGGAGTCGAACCCGCACGCCCGTGAAGGGCAGGGGATTTTGAATCCCCCGCGTCTGCCAGTTCCGCCACACCGGCTCTTTAAATTAATTATAGTATTACATCATGAATATTCTTATAACAGGTGGTGCAGGTTTTATCGGCTCAAATCTTGCATTTGCACTTCAGGAAAAATATCCACAGGCCAAGATTTACGTTCTTGATAACTTCTCATCGGGACACTTTAAAAATCTCATAGGTTTTAGGGGAGAGGTTATAACGGGAGACATCACGGACAGGGAGCTCTGGGACTATGTAGGAAAACGCTTTCACTTTGACGTTATATTTCACGAAGCCGCCATAACCGATACTACGGTAATGGACCAATTCCTTATGATGAAAACAAATGCGGACTCCTTTAGGTATATACTGGACCTTGCGGTAAGATGGAAGGCAAAGGTAATATACGCTTCTTCTGCAGGCGTTTACGGAAACACACCTCCCCCGATGAGGGAGGACTACGGCCTTGAGCCGGAAAACATTTACGGATTTTCAAAGCTAATGATGGACCACATAGCAAAGGAGTATATGAAAAACCATCCCGAGATAAACATTGTAGGGTTCAGGTATTTCAACGTTTACGGTCCCCGTGAAGAATATAAAGGAAAAACCGCAAGTATGATTTACCAACTTGCCGTAAAAATGCTAAAAGGGGAAAGACCCAGGCTCTTCAAGTGGGGAGAGCAGAGAAGGGATTTCGTTTATATTAAGGATGTGATAAAGGCAAACCTTCTTGCCCTTGAGAAAAACGTTTCCGGTATATTCAACGTCGGAACGGGAAGGGCGAGGAGTTTTAACGAAATTGTAAAGATACTCAACAGGGAACTCGGAACCAATTACACTGTTGAATACTTTGACTGTCCTTATGACTTTTACCAAGAGTTCACGGAAGCAGACCTCACAAAGATTAAACAAGCGCTCGGATACACCCCCTCATACTCCCTTGAGGAAGGCATAAAGGAATATCTTCCCTATATACGTTCAAAGGTAAAAAGATGAAGGTTTACTTCTTCGGAGGAAAAGGAGGAGTAGGAAAAACAACACTCTCTTCCGCTTACGCTGTGAAGTTGTCCGAAAAAGGAAAAAGGGTTCTTCTCATCTCCACCGACCCTGCTCACTCCCTTTCGGATATTTTCAACACACCTATAGAGGAAGAACACAAGATAAATGAAAACCTAACTCTAAAGGAGATAGACGTTGAAAAAAGCCTGCGTGAATACACGGAAAGAATTTATGAGCTTTCAAAAGCTGTTTTGAAGCCCGAATCCTTTAAACAGCTTGAGGGTATACTCCACTCCCTTGAGGAAAGCCCGGGTATAGAGGATACGGTGATTCTTGAAGAGCTTACAAAAGAGGTTGTTTATAAATACAGGGATTATGAAGCCTTCGTCATTGATACCGCACCTACCGGGCACACACTCGGACTTTTAAAAACGGTGGGAAAACTCTCTTCCTTCTTCGGGGAAGTGGTTAAGATGAAAGCTAAACTTGAAGAGTTAAAAAGAGCTTCCGGAAAGGATTACATATCAAGAAGCCTTGAGTATATAGAAGAGAGGAGAAAAAGATTTGAGGAATTTTCAAGAATAGTTTATACATCTTCAGAGTTTATCCCCGTTCTTACACCTGAAAAGCTTCCCATTGAGGAGACAACAAGACTTGTAGAATCGTTGGAGCACAAAGGTATAAAGGTAAATAAGGCGGTAATCAACAAAGTTCTTCCCGAAAATCCGAGCGATGAGTTTTCAAAAAAGCGAAGGGAAAACCAGGAGAAGTATATAAAGGAAATTGAGGAAAGGTTTAAAAACTTAAAGAGGATTTACATACCCCTTATGGAAAAAGATATAGTGGGATACGAAGAGCTGAAAAAGTTATCCTCCCTTCTCACCTTCTAAGGCCTTTGCCTCAAGCCATAGCTTATCCATCTCCTCCAGACTCATATCTTCAAGCTTTTTACCCATCTCCTTTGCTTTTTTCTCTATGTAAGAAAAGCGTCTTATAAACCTATCGTTTGCCTCCTGAAGAGCTTCTTCCGCATCAACATTTACAAAACGAGCAAGCTCAACAACTGCAGTGAGTATATCACCTATCTCGTGCTTTATATTTTCTTTATCGTTTTTCTCAAGGGATTCTTTTAACTCATTTATTTCCTCTTGTATCTTTTCAAAAACCTGGTTTATGTTTTCAAAATCAAAACCGACTTGAGAAGCCCTATCTTGGAGTTTTTGGGAACGCATAAGTGCGGGAAGATGCTTGGGTATTCCCTCAAATATGCTCTTTCTTTTTTCCATCTTCTTTTTCTCCCAGTTTTTCAGAACATCCTCGGGCTTTTCATTGCCAAAAACGTGGGGATGCCTCTCTATGAGCTTTTTCACCAAAGTGTCTATAACCTCGTTTATGTCAAAAGCACCCCTTTCTCTTGCTATTTGAGAGTGAAAAACAACTTGGAGGAGCAAGTCCCCGAGTTCTTCTTTTAATTTTTCGTCATCTTTGCTGTCTATGGCATCAAGAACCTCGTAAGCTTCTTCAATGAGATACTTCTTCAAACTTTCGTGGGTCTGTTCTCTGTCCCACGGACACTTATTCCTCAACTCTTCCATAACCTTTATTAGGTCTTCAAATGTATACCTCTTTTTGTCCCTCATAATTTAATACATATAGGAGGAAATTATGCCGAAATGGGGAAGATTTAGAATTTCATTTGATAGCTGGAAGCTTCTTTCTCTGGATAACCACGTATTGGAGGAATCAAACGAAATAGGAGATGTGAAGGTAGAAACGGATAAATGGAGACCCATAAAAGGGGGAATCCCCGAAGAATTTAGTAAAAAAAATTTAAAAATAGCCTTTGTAGATGGAGTAAGAAGAACGGAAAACGTAGTTTATATAGAAGATACAGATCAAACCGTTGTGGTTGAAGGGGCTTTTGTATCTTTAGGTGCGGGAGCGTTAGTTCTTAATTACGGAAAAATAAACGAGATTGATAAATCTTTAAAGGAGTGCAAGGTAAAGCGCTATTTTATCCTCAGGGAAAAGGTTGAAATAGGAAGCCCGAGGATAAGGTTCCCCTCCCAAGGGGGAACTATAGAGTTTGAAGTGGAGACCGCAAACAAAGAACTTTCCCCTTATGTGAACGAGCTTATGGCAGATATGGAGCTTGAGGTGGCGAAAAATGTTTACGAGAACACCTTAGCGGACTTAATAATAACCGATGGAACACTGCACTATATAGCCAAGATAAGAAAGTATCCCTTCATAGGGTATATAAAGAAGCATAAAAGGATTTACGTTTATCCCGAACACGTTGAAGTTTTAAGAAAAATGCAGGTAGGAGAAAGAACACCCATCGTATTAATCCACTCCCAACCCACGATGAACGGAAATAGCACCTCAAACCTTGATAAGTTTACTTGGTATGTTAAGCTGAGCGAAGGTGAAGGAATAACGACGCTTGCAAGACTTGAAGTTCCTGCGGATATAGGAAAAGATGAAGCTGTAAAGCTTGCGGATTTGTCAGCTTATCTCATTCCGAGATTTTCCTCAAGGGAGTTTAATGAAAAAAGGGCACCCCAGAATCTAATACCGATAAAATATCTGGAAACATTCCTGAGACACAGACTCGGGAGCCAGTCCTTAATAAGGAGATTAATAGCCCAATATATAAGATGAGAAAAGTCCTCGTAAGCAAGTGCCTTCTTGAGTGCGGTTATAGATACGATTCAAAAGACGTAAGGGTAAAAGGTCTAAAGGAAAAACTGAAAGATTGTGAGGTGATAGCAATCTGTCCCGAAGTTGAACTTCTCTCTCTACCCGTTCCCAGACCGAGGCTCAAGTTCGTTCCCGCAAAAGACGGGGTAAGACTCCTCAGGGAAGATGACGGCAGGGATTTTACGGAAGAACTAAGAAAAAAGGTAAGGGAATTTTTACGTTCCCTCGGAAAAATTGAAGAGGCTTATTTAAAAAGTAAATCCCCGAGTTGCGGTGTAGAAGACGCAAAGGTATACAGATGTCTTGATTGTGAAGAGGAAGTAGGAAGAAGAGACGGTATACTTACGGAGGAACTGAAAAAAGCCTTTCCCGATGTAAAGATACACAAGTTGTAAAA
>CAYRMG010000068.1:0-2411 GCA_964425585.1 uncultured Aquifex sp.
CCCTCAATGGGAACTCCCGGTATCGGCTCCAGGTAGTAATGAACCCTTCCCTGAAGAAGTTCCTGTAGCGTTGTTTTCTCCCTGTCTATCCTCGCTTCCCTGTAAATGAGAACCCCTCTGTTTTGCAGGGTTCTCAGATAATCGTTTATGGTATCTTCAATATCGGAGATGACGCTCTTTAAGGCGGATTCGGGAGAATAGAACATTATCTTATCCAAGAATTGAACGAGGTTTATTTCTAAGGTCTCATCAATTATTCCCCCTACTCTTACCCAGTTAATAAGTGTATCCGCAGGATGGGTAAGAGCGGGGAATGCTGAGGTCCTCGTTCCGAAACCTACCTGCCTTCCTAAGAAAGACATAATTGTATAGACTCCCTGAGCGTTTACCTGCTGAACTTCGCTGTTCGGGTCATTGGGGTAATAAGTGAGCTGTCTTGAAGGTCCTAAAATTCCTTCAATTCTTTCGTTTGAAGGAATAGCTCCGTAGCTTTCGGGCTTGGTCTTGTCGTTTCTTACAAAAAGTCCCGCAAGTCTTGAGGAAAGCCAGTCTTTAGAGCCATCGGAAAGCTTTACCTGAGGGTAGGTAAGGATTAAGTGGGTGTCCGATAGGTTGTTTACCTGCTTGTATGCAAGGAGATTTAAAGGCTCTATAGTGTCGGGAATATCCGCTATTGCTATGCCTCTGTATTTCTTTGCACGGGAAGCAAGTTCAAGGGCTACCGCGGGGTCATGAGAAAATCCGGGAGCGATAAGGATTTTGGGAGTAAATCCGTATTGCACGAAGGCTTTATCAAACTCCGACATTGCGTTTACGATGTCTTGAGAGCTTACAGCGGAAGGAGAGGTGTGAACACTTGAGTCAAAGGCATTCACAAAAAGAACCGTCGTGTTTTCATGGTCAAATATGGCTTTCAGAGCAATCCAGACGGTGTATCCGTCTACGGGGTCTCCGAGTTTATTTTTTGCGTCCTCTTCTCCGGCAAAAACTGTTAAGGTTCTCGGAGGGATTTTATTATCGGGTGCTGTTCCCACAATCCCTACTACTGCACTCCTTACCTCTACTACTGCTCTTTGTCCTACCTTATACTCTACCGTTTCTATTCCGTGCAGGTATACCATCTTAAAGTTAAAAACTACAGGACTGAATTTTTTAAACTTCCGAGGTCGGAAGTTTAAGCTCTCAAAAGCAAATCTTTAAATCCGTGAGCGGATTTGCACACTTTGAAGGTTTTGACAAATTCTCCGAATTCCTGAAAGGCATAGGGGAAAGAGTCCGAAGAGTTCTTCCCGAAATCGCACCAGAAGTTAGAGACTTCATCGTTGAAAACATCAAAAAGGGAGACCACAAAGAAAATTCACCTCTCACCAAGAGGTTGAAAGGCTCTTCTAAACCTTTGCTTGATACGGGAACGCTGAGGGCTTCTATTACATATGTAATTAATAATAAAGAGCTAAAAGTAGGCTCAAATCTCGTTTACGCTCCCGTTCACCAGTTCGGGGCTACCATCACTCCCAAAGTTGCCAAAAAGCTCACGATTCCTGCCACTAAAAAAATCCGTAAATACGTCATGGCTATGGGTATTAAAAAATTCATAAAGTCCTTAGAGGCAAAGGGCTTCAGAGTTGTATTTTTAGAGAAATCTGTAATAGCGGTTCCGCCTGACCGAAAAAGTTCTGCAGGCGGACTAAAACTCAAAAAGGGCAAAGGAGAAGTGATTTTTATCCGAAAAGAAAAGGTGGTAATTCCCGCAAGGCCTTATCTGTATTTGAGTGAAGAGCAAAGGAAGTATCTAAGGAGGAGGATTATAGATGTTCTTGGAGGAACTTAAAACTCAACTTGAAAAGGATTTGAACCTGAAGGTGATTTTGGAACCTTCACACTTGGGGCTTAAGGAACCACACCTTAGAATTCTTCCCGAGTTCTTGAATTATGTGAGAGACACGGGAAAGGGAAGAGTATTTGACAATAGGCTTCCTGACAAGGCAAGGGCGGGAATTCCGGTATACGTTTCCGTTCCTCTTACCGTTGTCTTTCGGGCATTCGGAGGGAATGTAAACAACGAGTTTTTGAACAAGTGTCTTTTGTGGAGTTTAAGGCTTGAGAAGTTTTTTTCTATGCCCAGGAAAATTCAAAAGGAATGGGAGGATTTAGGGGAGTTTATGGTGTGCTCGGAGGCTCTTCTTGAGGTAAAGCCCGAAGGTCAAGGACAGTTTTTCCAGACGGAGGAAGAGGAACACAAGCTTTTTATGTTTGAAAAGAAGTTCAGAGGAAACTTGAGGTTTGTAGTTTACGAGGTTTACCAAGTTCCGAAGGTGAAAGAGATAACGGCGAGCGATGAGAAGGGACAGAGAATCTCGGTTAAGGCTTAGGAAGATAGGTTTATGGCTTGTAGTTGACGGGAAGGATTT
>CAYRMG010000069.1:0-2397 GCA_964425585.1 uncultured Aquifex sp.
ACATGAGGAAAGAGCTGAGCAACCTAAAGGAAAACCTTCCCAAAGAATACGTTCTGTTTAGCAATAATAACCTTGTTATGCATTGCTAATGCCTTAACTGTTCTCAATAGATATTCATACTTTGTTAAGATTTCTTTTTGCCTTAATCTCCTTTCAACGTGCCTCTCATACTCTTTCTCACTTGTCCACAACCTCTTAAAGCTCTTATAGGAAGTGGGGAGCCGAAAATCTTGGAAAACTCTTGCAAAATCACGATGTGATATTGTATGACAAAGAAGGAGCTTATCTATACGGGAAGTGGTATTAAGAACCAACTGGTAGTAGTCGTAGTCGGAAGTGATAGCTTTATTATCTATACAGTTTATCCCCTTGAAAACGCCAATAACATTCTTGAAGGAAAGTCGGAAAGATATACCATTAAAGGAACTTCTGAAAGATTAATTTATTCCCTAATTTTATATATCCTTAAAGGTTCATACCATCCCCATACCGTTGGAAATGCGTTTCTTAGGTTTTTCCTTACCGCCACCATACTTTTCGGAGCAACTATAAAAATCATGGGTTGTTGCTCGGTAATAATTCTAAAAGCTTCCTTATAAATCTTTACTCTTTTTTCAAAATCCAGCTCCGTTGCACCTCTGTCTATAAGTTCGTCTACCTTTCTCTCCCAATCCGTTGAAGGTTTCTTCTGTCTCGGATGCCACATATGCAAAGTTCCCGAAGAATGCCATACATTTCTACCAAAATGGGGGTCTAATGAACCCGTAAGACCTATTATGACCGCTTCCCACTCATAAGGAGGAGAAGTAAGCTTTGAGACAAGCGTGTTAAAATCTATAGGCTGGAAGTGAACCTTTATGCCTATTTTCTTTAAATCTTCTTTTATTATAGCTCCCATCATTTCCCTTTCCTTGTTTCCCGCGTTTGTTATCAGTGTAAACTCAAGGTCGTGACCTTCCATATCTTCAAGGATTCCGTCTCCGTCCCTATCCTTGAAACCTATACTCTCAAGAAGTTTTTTAGCTTTATTTAAGTCAAAATCGTATCTGGGATAATAATTCGGGTCGTAGTAAGGTCTGTTTGCGGGAGTAATTGGTGTATAAAGAGGCTCAGCAAGACCGTTGTAAACCAAGTTAACTATACCCATTCTGTCAATCGCGTGGGATATGGCAATCCTGAAAATTCTGTTTCTAAACCACTTAATCTTATACTTTGGTATATTCGCCTCGGGATTCTGGTTAAAAACCAAAAATGTTATTGAAGGAGTCGCTCCGAGGTCGTATATAACAAAATCTCTTTTCTTCTGTTTTGCAAGAAATAAAATATCCTGTGCTCTTACACCTATGTAATCTATTTCCCCGTTGACAAATTTAAGAAGAGCGGTATCGGGGTCGGGAACAATAATACCTATTTTTTTCTTTACATACGGTAGTTTATTTCCCTTTTCATCCCGTTCGTAGTAATAAGGATTTCTTTCATAAACAACCTCCTGACCTTTTACGTAGCGTTCAATTTTGTAAGGACCTGTTCCTACAATCTCTTTCGGATTAGTGTTTACATTCCACGCTGTTGTGAAGTTACCTTCCTTTACGTATTTTTCAAGTATGTGCTTGGGGAGAATTTCCGCACCGAGGGAATTAAGAAAAGGAGCAAAAGGCTCGGGCAAGATAAACTTAACGGTGTAATCGTCAACCTTCTCAACTTTTATCTTTCTACCTTTCACGGTAAAAATGTCCCTCATTGAAGTGGGAATATTGTCATTTAAATAAACATCACGAAAGGTAAAAACAACATCATCCGCGGTAAAGGGCTCACCGTCGCTCCACTTTATTCCCTTCTTGAGTTTAAAAATCCAAACCCTTCCCCCTTCTAAAATTTTCCAGCTTTCCGCAAGGTCCGGCTCAACCTTCATAGTTCTTAAATTCAGCTTTGTAAGTCCGCTAAAAACGCCGGAAATAACATCCGTTGATGAGGTTTCCATAGCGAGTGCCGGATTCAGAGTCTTCGGGTCAGACGATAGGTGAAACCTTATTTCCTCCTTCGGTATTTCCTCAGGAGTTTCAGGTTTTACATTGCCAATGTCAAGCTCTACAATCTCAATCTCCCCTTTTTTCGGCGAATCAGTAAGATAAAAAGGCAAGAAAGCTATGAAGATTATAAGTATTGCTAAAAAAATAGGCATAATATAAATTTTTACATGAGGGAGCCGGCTCCCTAAAAACTAAAAGGAGGTGTGGCAATGAACAGAGTTTACAGAGCTTTTAGCAGGGGTATATCCCTTAACAAAGGTTTTACGTTGATTGAACTTCTCATTGTTGTAGCAATCATAGCTATTCTTGCAGCTATAGCCATTCCCCAGTTCGGAAAGTATAGGAGAAACGCAGCAATCGCAGCTTG
>CAYRMG010000070.1:0-1810 GCA_964425585.1 uncultured Aquifex sp.
AACCTTATTCCGAAAAGTTCTATCTCAAGATTCATTGAGATTTTATTTTAGCCTTATCTTTCTCCTGTGCTTTGCAAGATAAGGGGGTGTCCTGAAATGGGGTTTTCTATGAACGAAGTAGTATCGTGCTATGTGATAGCTCGTATCAAATCCGTAAAAGTTTAGCTTCATCATCTCAAGCTCGTGCTCCCTTGCTTTTTTTATCTCCTTTTCCCACTCCGGAGAAGTTCTTTCTCTCTTTTTTCCTTCAATGAATTCGTAATACTCCTTTAAAGCTATGAACTTCTCAAGCTTTGTTTTGAGCAATCTTCTGAACTCTTCGGGTGTTTTTCCGAAAACGTCGTCAATTAAGCCTATTTCCTTTGCCTTTCTTGAACTTATAGGCATTCTGTTGTCCATAATCTCCTTCCCTTTTTCCCACCCCACCCTTTTGGGCAGAATGTAAGTCCAAAACTCGGAGCCGTATAGGTTTCCTATATTCTTGTAGTGGGGATTAAGAACAATTCCTTCCCTTGCAAAAACCAAATCGCAATTAAGTGCCATGAAAACCCCTCCCGCTCCTGCATTTCCCTGCATTCCGGCAACGGTAAGTTTATCGGGGGTTTTTAGTATTTCCTCGCATACGTCGTCTATTGCGTTTATGTTTCTCCAGCTTTCATCTGCAGGACTTTCTGCATATTCTATGGTGTTTAGATTCATTCCGTTTGAAAAGAAATCTTCCTGTCCCATAAGGACTATAGCTTTCACGGGCCGTTTTTTGGCATATCTAATCGTTTCAAGAAGTCTATAACATTGCTCCGTGGACATAGCACCGTTGTAAAAGTTGAAGTAAATGTATGCTATATCTTTCTCCTCTTCGTAAATTATTTCTCTATAAGTTTTGAACTCACCCCTTTCCCAAGGTTTTATAGGAACCTCGGGGGCATTTACTTTCTCAAGAACTCTGGCAGCGGGCAATTTTATGGATTCCTTTTTCTTTTCCCTGAGGTGGGTAATCCAGAGGGCTCCGTCCTTCGTTCCTATGCATACAGCCTCGTCCCTTAGTGCTATTATTTCCCCGGGTTTTCCCTTTAGCTCTTCCTCTGGAAAGGCATTGTAAAGGTAGTATTCCCTTCCCTGAAGGGTTGCACCTGCACCGGGTTGACTGTCGGATGCGTAAATCTTTCTCAAAATGTCAAGGGTTGAGTCCTTCTCCCAGTCTATCCTTCTTTCTTCTTTCTCTACCTTGTTCCAGTTGTATCTCTCACACTGGGGTATTTTCTTTATACTTCCCTTTTCAAAGCTCTCAATAGCTTCAAGACAGCACTCTACCGCTCCCTCGGTTATCTCGTTTCTGTATAGGCTTGACTTTCTTGCAAACCTCATAGGAAAAGTTCTGAAGGACCATACATCTCCCGCATCGTATTCCTCGGTTGCTTCAATAATGGAAACTCCCCACTTCTTGGCATTGTTCAGTATCGCCCAGTCAATAGCGTGGGGTCCCCTGTCTCCGGGAGGTCCTGGGTGAATTATAAGGGTGGGATACTTTTTCCATACTTCGGAGGGAATTTTTCTTTTCAAAAAGGGAGCTATTATGAGGTCGGGTTTATATAGCTCCGCAGCCTCTATTGTGAGTTCAGGGTGAACATCAAGCTCTATTGATACTTCATGTCCCCTTTCGGTAAGTTCGCAGTAAAGCCTCTGGGAAAGGGAGTTGAACCTGTAGCAGATAAAGAGAATTTTCATAACGATATTAATTTAACAAGTTTTAACCGGCTAAAATACACTATTATGAACAGGGTTCTCGGTTTCTTTTTGGGACTCGGTTTAA
>CAYRMG010000071.1:0-1609 GCA_964425585.1 uncultured Aquifex sp.
TCATCATCACTTGCGGGAGAAACAGGCTGAGACCTCATCCAAGTTTTAAAGTCAGGAAAAGTTTTTTTACCTTGCCTTAAGGCTTCCTCCTTTTCCTTCCTCCACTTTATATAAAGTCTCCTGCATTCACTCTTTGCCAGCGCACCTTCCTTCTCACACGGGTGAACCTTTATTCCCTTTTCTTCGTCCCCCTTCCCGCTCTTCTTCTCCTTCTCTATTTCCTTCGGCCTGTATTCAACCAGCACGAGCGTTATCTTTACCGCTTCGCCCTCCGTTTCCTCTGTCGCTTCCCAGTCCCTTGCCACCACATACCTTATCCCCTGTGCGTTTAAAAACTTATCCACAACCTTCCATATCGCAGGTTTTCCCTTCTCCACGTGCGAATACACCCTCTCAATCCTCCTCATTACCTCATAAACATCCCCTTCATCCTTTGAAAGCTCCCAGTAAAGCGTTATATGAGCAAGACTGTAGCCCTTATACTCCTGAACGTAATCCGTTGAGCCTTCTTCATTCCTCACCTCCCAGTTTATACTCTTCCTTACCTGCGGTGGACTCGTAGTTTCTGGAAGTTTTACCTTCAACCCTCCCTTGCTCTCCAAAAGCATGCTCTGAAATTTAGGAAAACTTTTTACAAAAACTTCCGATATTTCAATTCCATGGGATTTTTTGAAAGACTAAGACTCTCCGGACTCAGAAAATACGTATTTCCCTTCATAGACATATTCGGAAAGGAAGATGACTTCAAAAAACCCGATGCTGATACCTTAAGAGAAGCTTACCACTCAAACCTCTTTATCAAAGCAATAGTCAACATCTGTGCAAATTTTGTTTTTCCCGCCCCTCCCACTGTCAAGTGTGAAGACAAAACCGCGGAAGAAATTCTTAATAAACTCTATCAGGACTACTACGAAACATTTTTGCAATCCGCAAGGGACGCATCTTTGACGGGAAACGCTTTCATTAAAGTCCTCTACAACAACGGTATTGACCTGATAGAAACCTACCCATCAAAAGTTCTAATATTCCCTTCTCCCTACGACATTAGAGAATACGAAAAGATAGAAATAAATCATCAGACCGACCCGAATTACACGGGAGAAGTTCTCTCAATCAAAGAAATCTTTGATAAAGAAAAAGTTCAGGTTTTCATAAATGACAGGCTCCGCTCTCAAACTTTTCACAACCTCGGAGAAATTCCGATAATTCACATAGCCTATAACAGATTTTCAAACGAGCTTTACGGAACCGGTGACATAAACGATGCGGTTTTCAAACTTATTCAAAAATACGAAAAGCTACTGGATGCGGTAATTCAGTCATTTATCTATCACGGAAAGCCCATGCTCGTTGCTCACGTTGAGGACAGAGATGCCTTCCATCAGGAAATTTCCAAAGCGGACTTTGAAAGATTCCCTGGATTTGTCCTTGCCAGAGACGAAAAAGTTGAATTCTTAGAAGCAAAACAAATACTTAAAGACGGAAAAGATATACTTGAGTTAATCTTTTACAACATTGTTATCTTGACGGAAGTTCCCGAGTTTTTAATGGGAGTTCACCAGCCCTCCAGCTGGGCTTCAACAAAAGAACAGATGCATCCGATAATCAG